>JBIKJU010000058.1:0-10077 GCA_044360745.1 Chitinophagales bacterium | reverse complement strand
TTTAATTACTATTGCCATGATTGTTAATTTTTATAGTTACATCGCAAAAATAGTTCAAAAATCTAATAAAAACAAATCATTATGTTCCAACTAACCTTTTTTGCTCCTCCGCCATCGCAAGTTTAGCGAAGCGCAACTTGTGATTCTTTTTCTTGTAGTTTGCAACTTCACACCTTTCCTTTATTTCTCCCAACTTAAAGGAAATATAAAAAGAAGATTTCAATCTTCAAAAGACTAAGCTCTATATTATCTCCAAATACCTCCTCATTTCCCAGTCCGTCACAGCTTTGGAGTATTGTCGCCATTCCCACTCGCGGGTTTGAGTAAAGTGCTTTACAAAAGTTTCTCCAAAGAGTTCATTCGCTATTTTTGATTGCGCCATGATGGCAGTCGCTTCAGATAGATTGCACGCAAATCGGCCGTTCGATTCATCGCGATAGCCATTGCCTTTTGTGGCAGGTTGTTTGAGTTTGAGGTTGTTTTTTATACCATATAATCCTGCTGCTATGCATGCGGCTATTGCCAGATATGGATTAGTATCTGAGCCTACTACTCTCGTCTCTAATCTGCACGATTTGCTACCCCCTGGCAAGGCCCGCAGCGCTACTGTGCGGTTGTCTATCGCCCATGTGAGGGTAGTAGGTGCCCAAGCACCCTCTACGAGTCGTTTGTATGAATTTACGGTTGGGGCTACCATCGGCAGTATGTGTGGCAGACAGTGGAGCTGGCCTGCTATGTAGCTTTGCATCAGCGCACTCATATTGTCTTTGCCCTTTTCGTCATGAAACAGATTTTTTGTTCCCTTCTTATCCCACAAACTTTGATGTACGTGACCACTACATCCCGGCAAGTTTTCGCTTATTTTTGCCATGAAGGTTGGCAATATACCGTGTCTGTAGCCTATTTCTTTTGCAGATGTTTTGAATAATACTGCTCGGTCGGCAGTTTCTAATGTCTCACCATATCTGATGGCAGCTTCATACACTCCTGGCCCTGTTTCTGTATGCAGGCCTTCTATTGGCACATTAAACTTTGTAAGCAAACTAAAAAGATCAGTGAAGAAATCATTGCGGAGGGTGCTTCTTAGAATAGAATATCCAAACATACCTGGCGAGAGCATTTGCAATTGTGAGTAGTTTTTTTGAGCTGCTGTATCTGGTGTTTCGGCATAGTTAAACCACTCAAACTCTTGAGCCACCATGGGTTTGTAGCCCATGCTATCGGCTCGTTTTATGATAGCCTTTAGGACTTGTCTAGGACAAATTTCAAGTGGCTTTTCGTTATTGTTGATAAAATCTGCGAGAAAAAATGGCTGATCATTTTCCCATGGTATCTGCCTAAAAGTACTGAGGTCTATGCGTGCTTTAGCATCTGGATAGCCCGTATGCCAGCCTGTGTAGCTTGCATTATCATAGGCGATATCGCCCATGTCCCACCCAAAAACCACATCACAAAATCCAATGTTATCGTTCATCACACTCAAAAACTTTTCGACCGATATGTATTTTCCTCTTAATACACCGTCTATGTCTGTGATGGCTAATTTTACTTTACCCGAAGGGTGATTTTTTATGATATCAAGTAATTGAGCGTTTTTCATCTGTTATTTTTTATCTTTTGCTAAGTTAAAAATCAAATTTTATATTTCATTACAAAATAATTTTGAGAATTACAGTTTTTCTTTCATTTTTAAACCACAATAGCTAAATCGTTGTTATATAAATTATGGGAGCAATACAAGCCATCACCAATTTCGGAAAGAAAATAGTTGTCATCACAGCACCATCAGGCGCAGGTAAAACCACCATTGTTCGCAAGCTTCTTACTCAATTGCCGTACCTAGGTTTTTCTGTATCATGTACCACTCGCGACAAAAGAAGTAATGAAGTAAATGGGGTTGATTATTTTTTTGTGACAGTAGATGAATTCAAAGGAAAAATAAGTGCTGATACGTTTGCAGAATATGAAGAGGTATATACTGGTAAGTTTTATGGCACTCTTAAAAGTGAAATTGAAAGACTTTGGACAAACCGAAAAGTAGCGATGTTTGACATAGATGTGAAGGGTGCTGTGAATCTCAAAAAACTTTATGGCGAAGATTGTCTGACTATTTTTATAAAACCACCATCAATACAAACTCTCCGAAATAGGCTTACAGCAAGAAACACAGAGAGTAAAGATACGCTCAAAAAACGTATTCAAAAGGCAGAAGAGGAACTATCTTATGAGACTAAATTTGATAAAGTAGTAGTGAATGCTGATTTTGATATCGCCTACATGAATGTAAAAAATTGTATACATAAATTTTTAAAACCAGTAGCAGTTTCTGCTCATTAAACAATTATGACTGTCTCAAAAACTACATCAGGGATAAAAGTAGGAGTTACTGTTACGTATCAGGAGAGTCATTCTCGACCTGACAATGGTGTTTATGTGTTTAGTTATCATATTCATATCGAAAACCGAAACCCTTATCCTGTGCAACTTTTGAGACGAAAATGGGTAATCACTAATGGCTATGGCGAGATAGAGATAGTAGAAGGTGATGGCGTGGTAGGCAGGCAGCCAGTCCTTTATAGTGGCGAAGAATATGAATATAGTAGTGGTGCAGCTATCGAAAGTCAAATAGGAATCATGCACGGTATTTACTTTTTTGAAAACAAAAGTACACGTGAGGTTTTCGAGGTTAAAATTCCTGAATTTAAATTAGAAACTACGGAAATTCTTAATTGAGTTCTTCTCTGTTTTTGGGTTCCCATACAGTCTCAGAGTCATAGGGTATAAATACAAAACTAGCATCTTTGTTTTCGGAGAGCAATAAGCAACAATATTTTTCTGCATTCTTATAATTTTCGATAAATACAGGAGATTTTTCTACTGAAACAATGTCTTTATTGACAAAGTCTTCGAGATGCGATGCGTTGTATGTAAAGTTTGTTCCGAGCTCTTCTTGTCTGATAATAGGTACACCTAAGTCAAGATCTATATCGCTATTCATTGCTATAAATATAGGGTATTTTGAAATCCCTTCATTGATAATCGTAAGAGCAACTTTGCGCAAATAGTTTTTGCAAATAACGAAGTCTTGTTGTAGGAGTTGAATATTATCTTGGTTCAAAACAAATTTTTTTTGAAAGTACCATTTAATTTGAAAATGCAAAATTCAATAAAAAATGTTCGCTATTTATCAAATTTTGGTTGTAGGTAATATTGTATTCCTACGCTTAAAAATATAGTAGTTCTCAGATTCTGTTCTTTAAATTTTATACCGGTATAGCCAAGCGAAGTTTCTATAGCAATTGACTTGTTGACGAAAGATGCTAGCCCAACACCCGCACTAAAAGTACCACCATCTATGTTTGCATTATTTCCTCTAACTAAGGAACTAGAACCAATATATCCCCCTTGTGCAAAAAGAAACGGTCGGAGTTTTTGTTTAAGAAAATAATACCGAATAAACGGTTGGAAATTTGTGTTTATAAAAAGGCGATTAGCTCTATTTTTTCCTCTGTTGTCTGAGGTTAATCCTACGCCAAATCCTAATCCTAGACATAAGTTTTTATAAACAAAAATTCCAGCTCTTGGTTGTAAGGAAAGATTGAAAATTCTAATCGTATCTATAGCACTATATGAAACATCTAAAGTGCCACCAAAAATCATATTTTTTTGCTCAGTTTGTGCTGAAGATTGACTATGCACTATGATGATTAAAAACAAAATTAGCGTACTCCTCATTGTACAAAAATTTCTACCGATTTGTTAGATACACCTTCTTGTAAAAGTTTATCATAAGTGTTTTCAATCAAAGAGAGTTTTTTCTTATTCATCAAGATTTCTTTGATTTGATCTTGCACAAACTCTAGCGGTGTAGTCATGCCTTTTGTTTTCATTTCTTTTACTTTTAGCATCACTATTTTGTCTTCTTGTTTAAATTCTCTAAAACTAGATGATACCGATAATGAAAGTGATTCTTCAGTTTTTATAAACTCAGATATTATTGCACTACTTGTCCGCCAAACTCCTTCTCCAAGATTATAGTTTGTGGCATATACTTTACAATACCCTTCTATTGTCCTCCAGTCGTCTTCGGTTTTAGCTTTATTAATCAGAGGTTTTATTTTTTCTAAATCTTCTGCTTCTGCATTTATTACGATATAGTTGATAAGGTAAACATCATTTTCGAGTATAAAATTAGATTTGTTTTTGTTGTAGTAATCTCCTATTTCAATAGGTTTTACAGCATTGTCTAGCTTTTGTTTTACTAGTTCTTTTTCATATTCGTAGAGAAGCAGAGATTCTTTATAGGCTTCTAGTTTTTTATCTATACCTGCATCTTCAATCGAAACATATTCTTGTGCTTTATTTAAGAGCATTTTCCGTTTTACCCAAGAGTCGATGTATGACTTTAAAACTTTGATAGAGTCTTCATTTAATCTGCCTGTTACTACTTCTTGAATGTCTGATAAATATAGATATTCATTATCTACTTTTGCTAATATTTTTTCACCACTTTTCGCACCTGCTACTCTAAAATAATCGCATGATGACAAAAGCAACAGACTTGAAAAAAATAAAAAATAACATCTCATTCCGAAATTTAGGATAATATTCTTAAAAACTAAAATCCCTCGAAATTTCGAGGGATTATTGCGATAGTATTTATACTTTTTCAAGAATCGATAGTTTTATATCTTCCCAAGCAATATTTTCAAACATATATGGTGTAGTTTCAGTGTCAGCATCATCAAAATATGTAAGACTTTTTCGAACCAAAAACTCAGAGCCATCATTATACTTTTTTAGGTAAAGTGCGATAAGCTGCTCTATTGAGTATGTTCGAAGTAGATAGTATATATCAATAAAATCCTTTTTGCTGCCTCTTCCAGCTATTGCATTTAGCTTCATAGCGGCTATGTCAATAATTGAAGCCATTCTTATTGTGTTTGTTTCTCTTATATTTTCAATTATTGGATATTGATAGTTTACAAAATCTACTTTCACATTGCCTACTTTGCAAATCAAAATATTTTGAGATTTTTTAAGTGTAGTTACTGTGTCTATTGTGGATAGTTTTTCAAGAAACAAATCTTCTTGTATTTCACATTTGCCAAACATGTCAATATCAACAGAAACTCTATGGCCAATTTGAAGTGCTAAAGCAGTCCCCCCAACTAAATAGAATTGGTCGAACACATCTTCTTTCATTATTCTTGTTAAGAGTTCCAGAAGCCCGATGGAGACTGACTTTGTTTGTAGCATCTAAATTCTGATTTATCTACTTTAAAAAAATGTGCTAAAAAGGATAATGTCACTTTGTCTAATGATCTCAGTGTCATTGCCGTTTGTTTAAGTTCTTCTCTCGAATATATTTTTTGCAATAAATTCCAGTCACTCATAAGTCCATATTCTACTACTTGAAAGACGATTTGACTTTTTGATTTATCAAAATCTAATAGCTCTTTATTCGTATCCCAAAATAAGTGAGCAGAAAAATCATGGATGGAGAAATTTGAGTTCATACAAATACAAAGGTATATAAAGTTGTCAATATTCTTAAAAACTAAAATCCCCCGAAATTTCGAGGGATTTTTAGATTATCTAAGATTAATTTATTTTAATGCTAATTCATATCTTCTAGATACTTCAGCCCAGTTGATGACATTGAAGAAAGCTGATATATAGTCAGGTCTGCGGTTTTGATAGTTTAAATAATACGCATGCTCCCATACATCCAATCCTAAAACAGGTGTGCCAGGACATTCAGCAATATCCATCAAGGGGTTATCTTGATTTGGTGTTGAGCAAACACAAAGTGTTTTATCTGCTTTCACTGATAGCCAAGCCCAACCAGATCCAAATCTTGTTGTTGCTGCTTTTGCAAAATCTTCTTTAAATTTTTCAAATCCACCAAGTTGGCTATCAATAGCTGCTGCTAAAGCACCAGTAGGAAGCCCGCCAGCATTTGGAGCCATTACTGTCCAAAATAAACTATGGTTAAAATGACCGCCACCGTTATTGCGAACAGCTGCGCTGTATTTTGAAATATTTTTATTCAAATCTTCTAAGCTTAATTGCTCCGCTTCAGTGCCAGCTATAGCTGCATTGAGGTTGTTAATGTAAGCTTGGTGATGCTTAGTATGGTGTATTTCCATTGTTTTAGCATCAATATGTGGCTCAAGTGCATCAAGTGCATATGGCAATGTAGGTAGTGTATGTGACATGTGTTTAAAATTTAATGAGCTAAGTTATGAAAGTAATGCTAAAATAGATTAAGTTTTAGTTATTTTTATGAATACTTCTTAAATCACTTTTGCTGTCTTTAAGATGAAGAGTATATAGATAATCACAAAAAGTATTCCTTCCCATTTCGAAATTTTTTTGTCTTGGGTTACTAAGTAAAAAAACAATCCTGAGCTTATCATTATTGGAAGCGAAAATGAAAGTAAAGTGGATGGCACATCTATAGACCCAAATAAAGAAGATAAAAATGGTATAACCGTAAGATTAAAAATGCAGGAACCTAACACATTGCCTACAGCCATTTCGGCCTTTCCTTCTTTTATGGCTGATACACTTACTGCTAGTTCAGGGAGGGTAGTGCCGATAGATAATACTGTGAGTGCTACAATAGAAGAAGGAATACTGAATCCTATGGCTATTTTGCTTAGAGCATCTACAGTGAAGTCAGCACCAAAAAAAATACCTAAACCAGATACTGCGATAATTCCTAGTTCAATATATGGAAATCGCGATAATACTTTGCTTTTTTTATCTTCCGATTCATTGTCGTCAGGTTGACCTTTCATCATATATATACTATAGACTATAAACGCCACAAGCCCCAACACGGCTTCCAGCGGCTGTACCACACCGTCTATGACAATGATTGTAAAGATTATTATAGCCCCAATCAGATAATGTAAATCAATAAATATATAGTCTTGGGTGAGTTTGATGTCTTTTTGATTGATGAAAGCTACGGAGCCAGTTATCAATAAAATATTAGCAATGTTTGCCCCTAAGATATTGCCAATAACTATTTCTGAATTACCGCTTGTGACAGAAAGTATAGATGTAACAAGTTCGGGCAAGGATGTGCCAACTCCTATAATAAAAACACCAATAATAAATGGCGGCAAATTCCAATACTGGCCTATTTTCTCAGCAGCATTGGTAAAAAACTTAGCTGCTAAAAGAAGCACTGCTAGTGCTATTACAAATTGTGCAAAAAGCAAAATCATGAATTAGTTTTTATTATGGAGCAAGTCTGC
Source organism: Chitinophagales bacterium (assembly GCA_044360745.1). Classification (GTDB taxonomy): domain Bacteria; phylum Bacteroidota; class Bacteroidia; order Chitinophagales; family LD1; genus CALAYL01. Next base: position 2,806 of record JBIKJU010000058.1, on the reverse strand, counting down.
CAATAGACCAATTAGCTTCATTTTTTCTATAAAAAATTCTATCGTGCAGTCTATACTGTCTGCCTTGCCAAAACTCAAAATATGATGGAATAAGAACAAACCCACCCCAGTGGCTTGGCATCGTTAAAGGTTGATCTTTTAGGCTCTCTAATCGTTCTTCCAGAAATGCTCGGTTAGGGACTTGTTCGCTTTGAGGAGAAGCTATAGCTCCAGCTCTGCTTTCCTCTGGACGAGAGTTGAAGTAAGTAAGATTTTCTTCGTAAGATAATTTTTCGACTCTGCCTTCAATGCGAACTTGACGTTCTAAAATATCCCAAAAAAATAAAAGATGCGCGTTTGGATTTTCCTCTAATTCTTGACCTTTTCGGCTTTTGTAATTAGTGTAAAATAAAAATCCCTTTTCGGTTACTTCTTTGAGCAGTACTATTCTGGCAGAGGGTAAGGCTTCTTTAGTAGCAGTAGCCAAAACCATGGTATTAGGTTCGATAATTGTACTATCATTCGCATCTTTAAACCACTTTTTAAACTGCTCGAAGGGATTAATGTCTACCGTATCCTCGAGAAGCTCATACTTGGTATAAATTTTTCGTTTATCTCGCAAATCCATATTGCTAATCTTTTATTGGAGTATCAGAAATACTTTGACCAAAATAAACCTCTACAGTTTTTCCAGATGGCGAAAAATAAAGTTTGAAAATCTTCGTGAGACTTTCTTTTGTTTTCATCATTTTATCTTCATCGTTTTCAAGCTGCACGCGGAGTTGGGTGTAAAGAATTTTTTGGGCATTTAAAAATTCAGAGGAACTTTCATTTACCAATAGTCCTGTTTTTTGAATACCCTCTATTCTATCAAGCTTCATGTCTAAACTTAAAAGTTGTGGTCTTGGCAACTGCACTATAATTTTTTCTTCAGTTTGATTAATGATAAAAGTGTCTTTTCCAAGATTGATACCATATTTGGCTGTGTAAGGAATCTCAAGTTGGACGGTTTTTTCAAACATGGTATTCTTAAAAAAAGTAGACCATGATACATCATCTTCTTTATTGGTGTTTTTATAAAGTGTTTTACCATCTACTTGTAGGGCACCTAGTTCAGCTATGTCCTTTACCATCTCATAGTTTTGCACAAAAGACTGCGTGCCTTCTTTTTTACCTTGCTTGAAAGCTATAAAATAAACTAAAGCCAGTAATAACAAAAGCAGAATACCTATGAGAATATTTTTCTTCATAAAATTTATCTATTGACTCGGATTAAAAACTCTTTTGAGTAGACCAATTTATCAGCTTTGAAAAATGATTTAAAACGAATTTTGTTACCTACTTTTAAGGTATCAGGGATAGTAAATCCTCCAGTATACGTGTATTTGTTGTTTGGTGTAGTTTTTAGGGAGTCGAAGTTCTCATAAAAGAGCGTGTCAGGATAGGTATATACATAGCTTGCAGAGCCTGTTGTGTCTATTTCATAAAGCGTTTGAGCATAGTTTATTGGTCTATCTGTTGTAAACCTAATATCAATTTCTTGCACTTTTCCTCTACCATTAAAAACTACAGTGGAGTCAGGTGATATAATGGTGATAGGCTCATTTATGCCATCTTCTTTCTCTTTTTTGCATGATGAAAATATAACTAAAAGAACAAATGCAGAGGTAAGTAATATCGAGTTTTTCGTGAACATATTTTTTATTAAAAATTGGTTATAGATATTTGATCATCATGTCTGTTACAAACTTGGTTAGTTTGCCATAAGGCTGCCAAAGTGGAGTAGCTATACTACCACTGTGCAGTGCTTTTAATACTGCACGTTCGTTTGAAAATTCTTTGAATCCGTAGTAGCCAGTAGACTTCCCAATCCCAGAGTTATTCACCCCTCCAAATGGTAAGTTGGGTTGTGTGATATGAACTAAGTTGTCATTTATACATGTGCCTCCAGCCGAAGTGTTGTTTACAACATAATCAGCAACTTTTGATTTGCCGCTAAAAATATAGAGTGCTAATGGTTTTTCTTTTTCATTGACTAGGGCTATTGCTTCGTCTATGTTTTTAAACGATAAAATTGGTAGCAAAGGACCAAAAATTTCTTCTTGCATGATTTTGCTATCGAGTTGCACATCGTCTATCAAAGTAGGAGAAATGTAATTTTGACTTTCATCTAACTGCCCACCTGCTACTACTTTTGCGCCATTAGCAGTTGCATTCTCTAATAATCCTTTTAGTCGATTGAAATGTTTGTTGTTTACTATCCGGCCTAAGTCCATTGATTTGCTCATATCTGAGCCAAATGTCTTTTCTAAATGATCTTTAAATTTTTGAATAAAGGCGGCTTTTTTGCTTTCATGTATAAGTATATAATCTGGAGCAATACAGGTTTGTCCAACATTCAGAAATTTACCCCAAGTCAATTTCTTTACGGCTGCCTCTATGTTTGCGGATTCATCTATGATAGCAGGAGATTTGCCACCCAACTCAAGGGTCACGGATGTGAGATGTTCAGCTGCTGCACGCATCACTACTTTACCTACTGCTGGAGAACCCGTAAAATGAATATGATCAAATTTTAATTTCAACAATTCGGACGAAACGCTATAGTCTCCTTCTATCACAGCTACTTCATTTTTAGCGAAAATTTTACCAATCATTTCTTTCACAAGTGAAGAAGTATGAGGAGTAAATTCAGAGGGTTTTATCATGGCTGTATTGCCCGCAGCTACACAGGTTACCAAGTGTTGCATCGGCATTTGAAAAGGATAATTCCAAGGGGTAAGAATTAAACAAGTGCCTTTCGCTTCAAACGCTACTTTTGATGATG
>JBIKJU010000087.1:0-7963 GCA_044360745.1 Chitinophagales bacterium | reverse complement strand
AGCTTATAGCCTTTATTGATAATACTCTTTAAAATGAGATTGGTAGAGATTACACCTCTTGAGATATATGGGGAGAGATAGGTGACTTGACCATCTAAAAAATTCCTTGTTTTGCCGTATAAAATGGGATCTACCTTTTCTACTTTTTGTAATATTTCATGATAATCAGTCTCAAACATTTAATTTATCTTTTGCTGATTTTGTTGTTGCTTATAGTTCTTTGTCTAGAACATTTAAACCGAAGCATATTTTCAGGTTGTTTCATTTTGTGTTTCATGCTCACACCAGAGTTCACTCGCTTTCTCCATTTATTGAAACTACTTCGCTTTAGGTTGGATCGCATAAGAGCTATAGTTTCAGATTCAGATAGCCCAAATTGAAATGTAATAGCTTCAAATGGTGTTCTATCTTCCCATGCCATTTCTATAATCCTTTCTATGTCAAGCTCGTTTATTTTCACACTAATCTAAACAACTCCTTTTTAAAAAAGTTGTACATTTTAATTGTTCTCGTCCACTACTCCCCCCAACACTTCTAAGAGTATTTTCCTCTTGAGCAAAACTTCTTCATATTCTTTTTCTGGGATAGAATCGTAAGTTATAGCACCACCTGTTTTTATAGATATTGTCTTTTTATCTTCGCTATAGAAAATCGTTCGTATCACTATATTAAAATCAAAATCTCCATCTCTGTCAGTATAGCCTATAGTTCCCGAGAATAGTCCTCTGGCTGAGGTTTCGAGCTCCATTATATTTTTCAGTACTTCATGTTTAGGAGCTCCTGTCATACTGCCCATCGGAAATGCCGCTTTTATGGCTTTTATACCGTCTTTTGCATCTGCCAGTTCTGCACTGACAGTAGAAATCATTTGATGAAGACTATTGAAAGTGTAAATGCCACAAAGTTCATCTACATTGATGCTACTCGTTTTTGCATAAGGCGTGAGGTCATGACGCACCAAATCAACAATCATAACATTTTCAGCTCTTTCTTTACTCGAGTTTTGGAGAATAGATTTTAGACTTTCGTCTTCTTCTACGTCTTTACCTCTGCTAATTGTTCCTTTTATGGGTTGAGATATGATTTTGTTTTTGCGTTTGCAAATAAATCGCTCAGGACTAGCACAAAGGGCGAAATTGTTTTGCCATTTTAGTAGCGTAGAAAAAGGAGCTTTACTTTTATGATTCAGAGAGAGAAAGGTGTCTATTGGATTTATGGTTACATCTTCTGCTATAATTTCTGTGCAATAATTCAACTCATAAAAATCACCATTTTCTATTTTTTGCTTGATGCGTTCAATATTACTTAGATATTTTTCTCTACTTGTTTTTGGTTTGAAAACCATTGGGTTTAAAACTGCTTTAGTGAGCTCTGTTTTTTCTATTTGTTCTACAATTTCAAATGTTTCTGGGTAATTTCTATTTACTGTTAGCGTATTTTCTTCCATCGACAAAATGTATCTTGGGCTAAAAAAGTAGCAATTCGGAAATTGTATTGTAGAAGGTTGAGTGTGAGTTATACCGTGCGTTTCTGTTTGACAATCATAGTTCAACCATCCATAAATTGAACCTTTGTTTTTTTGATGAAAAATCTCCACTTCTTCAAAAAAATTATTTTGGGGTTGTATGAAGTCAACACTATCTACAACTAACAACCAATCGTATTTATGATAATGGTCTTGAGCATAATCACTAGAGTCATATGCGACAAACAATTTGAATCTATTGGCCCACTCCAATGCTTTTACTTTGAAGGCAGCAGGATTAGATATCTTGATAGAAGTAGTTTCCAATAGAATTTATTTCACCAACAGTTTTTCTCTTTCAGGTCCTGTAGACAAAAGCGTAATCGGAGTGTCTAAGTAGTTTTCAATAAATGCTAGATAGTTTTGAGTTGCTTTATTGAGTTCATTAAATGATTTTATTTGACCTAAATCTGTCTTCCATCCCTCAAAAGATTGATACACTGGGTTAATGGTTTGCCCGACTATGTCAAATGGGACTTTATCTGTTTGAACTCCATTTATGTCATAAGCTATACCCATTTCTATTGTATCAAAATCATTGAGGACATCTGCTTTGGTTATAGCGATTTGTGTGACACCATTTACATAGCAAGCGTATTTTAATGCTACTAAGTCTATCCATCCAGTTCTTCGGGAGCGACCAGTAGTAGCTCCAAATTCATGCCCTATTTGTCGGATGAGTTCACCTGTTTCGTTATCTAGTTCAGTAGGGAAAGGGCCACTGCCTACTCGAGTGCAATATGCTTTAGCTATTCCTATTACATCTTTTATTTTATTTGGTGCTATTCCCAATCCATTACATGCGCCAGAAGAAATAGTATTAGAAGAAGTAACATATGGGTAGGTTCCAAAATCTATATCAAGCATTGTACCTTGAGCTCCTTCTGCTAAAATTTTCTTGCCAGATTTTAGCGCTTCGTTAAGATAGTATTCAGAGTCGATAAGATCAAAGGCTCTAAGAATAGCAATGCTTTCCATCCATTTTTGTTCAGCTTCTTTGATGTCAAACTCATAGTCAAATTGTTTGAGCAAGTGCAAGTGTTTTTCTTTGAGTTGTTGATAGTGCGTATCAAAATCAACTCTGGTAATGTCGCCTATTCGGAGTCCATTTCTACCCGTTTTGTCCATATAAGTTGGAGAAATTCCTCGAAGTGTAGAGCCGATTTTTGATTTCCCTTTTGCGTGTTCTGAAGCGGCATCCAATACCTTGTGGGTTGGTAAAATAAGGTGAGCCTTTTTCGAAATTTTCAAATTTCCTTTTACGTCTATTCCTTTTTGTGCTAAGGTGTCTACTTCTTTTACCAAAGTCACTGGGTCTATCACTACACCATTTCCGATGATATTCATTATACCTTTTTGCATAATACCACTGGGTATAGTATGCAACACTGTTTTTTCTCCATTAATGACCAAGGTATGTCCAGCATTTGGCCCTCCTTGAAATCGTGCTATAATGTCATATTTTGGAGCTAAAAAGTCAACTATTTTGCCTTTCCCTTCGTCTCCCCACTGCATACCGAGCAATACATCTACGTACATTCTTTATAAATTTTATTTGATCAATGATAATCTTTCTGAAGCGTCTTGCTCCGTTGGTGAAATGAGAAAAATAGTATCTAACTTCATAACTGTAAGAAGCCTCAATATGTTTTCAGGAATTTCAGCCAAAATCATTTCGCCACCTGCATTTCTCACCCTCGCCAAAGCACTCATAAACATACCAAATCCTGTGCTATTGATAAATTTTACCCCTTTCAAAACAATGATTACTTTTTTTACACCTTTGTCTAGATTTTGGCGTACTTCTTCAAGTACAGGGCCATTAGCATGCTCACCAAGCAAATTGCCAGCGAGATAGATGGTAGTGATACCATTTTCAGTTTTTTTATTGATTTCCATCTTTGTTCAGTTTATGTTGTGAAGATTGTTGAGCTTGGCAATTGCCACAAATGCCGTAGCAATTTAGTGAATGATGTGAGATTTGAAAATTTAGTAATTCACCCACCATCATTTTTATTTGTTGAATTCTAGGATCACAAAATTCTACTACTTTTTTACATTCAATACAAATCACGTGGTCGTGCTGTTTGTAGCCATATGATTTTTCGTACTGCGCTTGATTTCGTCCAAACTGATGTTTTTTAACCAAATCGCATGTGACTAACAAATCTAGGGTATTATATACAGTAGCTCTGCTCACTCTCACATCTTTTTTTATAATATCTATATAAAGTTGCTCAGCCTCAAAATGGTCGGTTCTGCTATAGATTTCTTCTAAAATAGAAAATCGCTCAGGAGTCTTTCTCAGCCCACGTTGTTCCATGTAGGCAGAAAAAATCTTTTTTACCTGTTCGTATGTTTCTATGTTAACCACTCACAAACCTAAACTTTTTTTCTATGCTTTAGTTGATGCATTATGATTTGTTTGTAAAATGTGAATAGTGAATAAAATTTGCGCTGAGATGTTACTGTTTTCCCTACTCCTTTATCCATTTATCAAGCATCTGAAATGCTTTTTGGTTGTTGGCGGTATAAACTGACCTAAAAATATCTCTCTTTTCCTTTTCGGTCAGCCTAAGGCTCAAAGCCGCTTTTTCTTCTTTTCTTTCGGGGGTATACTCAAAGGTTACTACCTGTAGTTTTACATTGAGTCCGAGGTTTGTGTAGTTGAGTTGTTGGTCTATTCTAAAATCTTGATAGTTCTCCATATTAGAGATAAACTGCCCGATAGGATCGAGCAATTTTGAGATAGCCGATTTTTTTTGATAGAAGCTCGTGAAGTCATCTTCTTTTCTAGTATCTCTCATCTGAATGATAATGATGCCACTCGTATTTTTGTTGATCCAATCTTTAAAGTTTTGAATAAAACGAACAGATGTTTCTGAGCCAAAGTTGTCAGAAGCCCCACCGTCCATTACTTGTATTGGTGGGTCTGTTGGCAGCTCGGCATTAGGCAAAATAAAAGGGAAGGTAGCGTTCATGCGCAATGCTGATGTCATCCGCATATTTTCCGCATTTTGATTTCTAAAAAATGAAACAAAATCTATTGCGTCTATTTCTGATAACGTATTTGCTTCATATTCTTTTCGCTGTTTCATCAAAAAGCTCACCGGATGGGGAGTGATAAAAAACCTACGAGCATCATTTACCACAGTAGTATGGGTGATCAACAATGGAATAAGCCCACTATATTCAAAAGCTTTGTAGTCTTTTATACGTTTATCTAATCGTCCTTCGTTGTTTTTTATAAACTGTTGTTCCATCATATAGCCTCTATCCCTATAGTAGCTCATACTATCAAACGTAAATTTATGAATCGGTAAAAACACATCATTGCTAAGCATAGAGATAAACATAGGGTTGAGCATATCAGCAGCAGCTTGATAAGCGTATTTTTTATCGAGCATATTGATATTAGCGCCTAGCTTTTTCTCTAAATATAGCTCTCTAATAGATGCTAAGCCTAGCATACCGCCTGATGCTCCAGACATTAAAAATATTCTATTAAAAAGCGAATTGTTCAGCATACTATCGGCATACTGTAATACAACAGTAGAAAACATCCCAGCTCTAGATCCGCCTCCGCTAGCATTGATGAAAATCAGTTTTGGCTTTTTAGTGTCTTGTTTCTTTTTCCAGTTTTCTAAGATATTGCCAAAATACTTGATGTCATGTTTAATAATGCTATCAGTTGCTATGGCTCTAAACTCAGTCATGTTGTATTGTCGAGTATTGTTTTTATCATATTTCAAGCCGTAAGCAGAATTTTTATAGCCTAGAAAATTGAATGATGAAGCATAGTTTATACCTATCAAAAGTCCTACAATCATTATTGTTGACCATTTGCCAGTCCAGAAAATCAAACTTCCTAGCATCGAAATCACAAGCGCAAAAAATAATAATCCACTAGCGATTACTGGAATCTGAAATAACGGATTTTCTATAAAAAACCCTATAGATAAAATCACAAGGAAAATGGCGGATTGGGCTAAAAGAGCATTGATATGGTGTTGTCGAAAAATTAGTCGAGCATCTTCATGTTCAGATTCTTTTAAAGATGATACAGATTGAATCTTAAAGCCTTGGGTTAGGAAATAGCTCACCCTTAATTTTTCATATTCTTTAAGAGCAAAAGTTTCTCTTCTTTTCATCCAAAATCGCCATCTTTTATTTTTTTGCTCCCTTAAGTAAAGTTTTTCTTGATTAGTGAAGGAATAATAAAATGCGGTGAGTAATATAATCAAACTAGCTCCTGCCGTAAATCCTAGGAGGTCTAAAAACAAAGTGGAGTTGGTCGAAAACTCATAGTTCTTTTGATAGATAATTACATTTCTGAAATAGCCTATGATGAAAATTAATGGTAGTATAGAATTATTTAAAAAGAAAATCCCCATGGGGTTTTTGTACTTTGTCAAAAAATGAAAGCGATAGTTATGGAGAATGTAGCAATTGAGATTCCATGCTACAAAAAACGCCCCAAATCCTGTACCCACCAACACAAAACTCAGGTAACCAGTTTTGCCTAAGTACTCTGGGTCAAAAAACAAGTTGGGAGCGCCATAAGTTACGCCTACCATTCCTGTAGCTATACCTAATACCAATAGCCATATGAGCAAAAATACTGGATGTCGCCTTAGGTTTAAAAGCAATAATTGTATCGGAAAAAAGTACCATATTTTAGTATACCACTTCATAACTTATATATAAGACTCAAAATAGCTCTTTATGGTTGCCACTCTATGGCACCAATGTCGGGTTGAGCATCTCTAGTTTTACCCCATAAGTCAGTCATAACAACAGTATTTAATCCTGCATTAGTAAGTGGAGAGCGCAGACTATCTGGAGTATAGTTTTCTCTGTTGGGGTTTTTAAATTTCGGATCCGTGTTGAGCTTACAATCTACCTGATTTACCCTTGCAAATGTATCGGCTTCTACCTTCATCACACAATGGTCAAAAAAGATTTGAGAAGACGGATTGGAAGTCACAAAACCCAATTCGTTTTTTAGTGAACCATAGGCTACACAATTTGTAAATCGGGCAGAAAGCGATGGGCTTAAAACGGGGGTATTATCTATATCCACTAATCGATCTGTTACTACTACACATTCTGTTTTGTGTTCCACATACTGCGTAAAAACGTTTGCCATAGTACAATGATTGAATTCATAATCGCCACCGAGAAATAAGGCTGTCAGATTACCCCCTGCAGTATGAAAAAGACAATTGACTGCCTCTAGTTTTGAAGCGATAGCAGTAAGTGCAGAACCAGCAGTATGTTTGATGATGCATCTGTCTAGTTTAATCTCTGGTGTAGATATACTATAGTTTTGTAAGCTAGATGTTGTGATTCGTCTTCCAACTATCACATTGAGGATATGCTCATCAGAGAGACCAAAAGTGGATTCTGTAATCACACATCCACGCATATTTATTTTTGCAGGTCTGCCATACACTATGCCCAACCATTGCCCTGGTCTATTTTGATAAAACGACTCTAGCCTTAGTCCATCAAACGAAATACTATCGCCAGGGTTGGCTAAAGCATTGAGCGTTCCATCTACAGATATCAGCGCACTAGGGCCCATAAAAATTCGAGTCCCCGAGGGGATATTAAGGGTGACCCCAGCCGGCACTTCCATGCCCGGAAAGCTATCGCCACGCAAGATAATATGTGGTTTATCTGTCAGCCATAGTGGAGGAGGATTAGACACTGAGTAGCGAGTACCCAAATGGTAATAGGCGTTTTGCCCCCATGCTTGCAAAACTACTTTTTGGGGCACTCCATCTACTAAAAAATTCACATTGTCTGTTATCACAAATGGTGCATTGGCGGCATTGGGATTTACAGTTACTTCCACAAAAACATAAATACTGTCTTTTGCTAAAACTTCTACATTGCTAAATTTTCGACCAAAAACCCCATCTACATTTATTCTAAATTGGTTGCCTTGTAGTCCTGCTAATTCTATGTTTTGAATCACTATATTTTTATTGGTAGAATTTCTAACTTTAAAAAAACGTGTAGTAGAGCCAAGCGATGTAAACACAGTGTCGAAGGTCAATGTGTCTTTGCTAAAGCTAATGCCTGTGCCATTGATAGGCGCTTCTTTCTTGCAGCGATTGAGCGTTAGAAGAGTTGCTAATCCAAAAAAAACAACAGCAAAAAAAGAAAAACGCATAGGAAAATTATAATTTAAATCAAACGTGAGAATACGATTTATATTGCAAGATGTGATAATTTGAAAAGAAAAAGTTTATTGGGAGTGCATGATTTTTAATAAATCGGAACTCTAAAATGGCAATAACTTGGATACCTCATTTTTATATTTGGCAAAAGCCTCTGCTCTGCTTTTCATCATTCGTTCCTCTTTGAGCGGTATAGATACAAACCAAAACATGATATACATAGCTATACAACCCAAAACCGTCCACCATG
>JBIKJU010000284.1:0-2894 GCA_044360745.1 Chitinophagales bacterium | reverse complement strand
AAATATATTTAAAAAATTAGAGCTAGGATATGACAAATACAAAGCAGCACGTGAAGGTAGCGAGGAAATCTTTTTTGCTGTCATTGCTACTTCAGTCACCTTAGCTGTTGTGTTTTTGCCGATTATATTCCTAGAGGGTTTTGTTGGTAGCTTGTTTAAGGAGTTTGGAATAGTGATAGGAGCAGCCGTGCTTATTTCTGCCTTTGTTTCACTTACGCTTACGCCAGTTTTAAATGTTTTACTCACACGAAAATCAAATAAACGCTCTGCGTTTTATGAAAAAACAGAACCTTTTTTTAATGCTATGGATAATGAATACAAAAAATCATTATCAAGTTTTATGAAGCGAAAATGGATGGCTATTCCTATCGTCTTAAGTTGTTTTGCAGCTATTGTGATTTTCTTTAAATTCATACCCAAGGAACTAGCACACCTCGAAGATAGAGGAGCGTTTAGATTAAGTGTATCTACACCAGAAGGCACTTCTTTTGATTATATGGATGCCTATATGGTGAAGCTTGTCAACCTGGTAATGGATTCGGTGCCTGAAGCAAACATAGTTTTGAGTGTTACTGCGCCTAGTTTTGCTGGCAGTGGAGCTGTAAACACCGGATTTGTAAGGTTAAGGCTTAAAGATGCCGACCAAAGAACAAGAAGCCAGCAAGAAGTGGTAGATTTTGTGTCTCAAAAAGTGTCAAAATTTAATGATGGGAAAATATTTCCTATTCAAGATCAAACCATTTCAACAGGTGGCGGGGCACGATTTGGGTTGCCAGTTCAGTTCGTTATTCAGCATTTAGAGTTTCAAAAAATTAAAGATGTTTTGCCAAAATTTTTGGAAGAGGCAAATAAAAATCCTGTATTTATGGGTGTTGATGCTAACTTGAAATTTAACAAACCTGAATTAGAAATCGAAATTAATAGAGCCAAAGCCAATGACTTAGGCATAAGCATATTCGATGTGTCCCAAACGCTGCAACTTGCTCTAAGCGGAAAGCGATTAGGCTATTTTGTGATGAAAGGCAAACAATATCAAGTGATAGCACAGGTAGATAGAAACAATAGAGATGAACCGCTAGATTTAAAATCATTTTACATCAAAAACAAGAATGGCAATTTGATACAGTTAGATAATATCGTATCTGCTACTGAAGTCAGTAATCCACCTCAGTTGTATCATTACAATAGATATAAGTCAGTTACAGTTTCTGCTGGTTTAGCTCCTGGTAAAACTATCAGTGATGGAGTAAAAGCGATGGAAGAAATAGCCACTAAAGTTCTTGACGATACTTATATGACTTCACTTACTGGAGTATCTAGAGATTTTTCAGAAAGCTCATCTAATACCTTGTTTGCCTTTTTATTAGCCCTAGTTTTAGTGTTTTTGATATTAGCTGCGCAGTTTGAAAGCTTTTTAGATCCGCTTATTATTATGGTTACTGTTCCACTAGCCGTAGCAGGTGCACTTTTAAGCTTATGGTTGTTTGATCAGACAATCAATATCTTTTCTCAAATAGGCATCATTATGCTGATAGGGCTAGTGACTAAAAATGGTATTTTGATAGTAGAATTTGCAAATAAACTCAAACAAAAAGGAGTGTCAAAACACGAAGCTGTATTGGATGCCTCAGCATCTCGGCTTCGCCCTATCTTAATGACCAGTTTTGCTACTGCTCTAGGTGCACTGCCTATAGCATTGGCTCTAGGTGCTGGCTCACAAAGTAGAATCCCTTTAGGGATAGTAATTGTAGGCGGTATAATGTTTTCGTTATTACTTACTTTGTATGTAGTGCCTGCTATGTATTCTTTTATTTCTCGATCAACTGTCAGCCATGAGTCAAAATAAATTCAAAGCTCCATTCGGCAAATATTTTCTTTTAGCAAATATTTTTTTCGTTCAACTTAGTAGTTCATTTGCTCAAGAATTACTAACTCTAGAAAAGGCTATAAGCTATGCTATGCAAAATAATTTCTCTATAAAAATAGCAAAAAGTGATGCCGAAATAGCTGCAAAAAACAACACTATTGGAAATGCTGGTATGCTGCCAAATATTAATGCCACCTTGGGCGATAACTTTACCCTCACGAATATAGATCAAGCATTTGCCAATGGACAAGAAATTAATCGCAACAATGTAAAAGGTAACAACTTGAATGCAGCTGTAAACCTTAACTGGACATTATTTGATGGGTTAAAAATGTTTGCAACAAAAAGTAAACTAAAAAAACTTGAAGAAATTGGAGAGCTTAACTTTAAACAAGAAGTGCAAGAGCAAATTGCTCAACTCATGTCGCAATACTACGAGATTGTTAAGTCGAAGCAGCAACTAAAAAGTATAAGGGAGTCAATGTTACTCTCCGAAGAGCGGGTAAAGATTGCTACGAATAAGTTTCAATTGGGCGCCTTATCTAAGATGGATATGTTGCAAGCAAAGATAGATTTAAATACTCTGCAAGCTAGCCTAGCAGATCAAGTGAAAATAACAAAGCAGCTCCAATCGCAATTGAATTTGCTGATGGGGGTAAACGAAAATTTAAATTTTGAGCTTGAAAATGATATCCCGATTAATCCATTAAATCCATCAAAAGTTCAAAATGGTGTGATTAACAATTTCGCACAAAAAAATATTGAACTTAAAATCGAAGTAAGCAACTATGAAAGAAAGGAGATTTTCTCTCAGTTTTTACCAACTTTAAGAGCAAATCTTGGATACGCTTATGGGAGAGCCCAGAGCGATGCAGGCTTTTCACTTTTCAACCAAAACTATGGACTCAATGCAGGTTTTACATTTGTATTACCACTCTTTAATGGCTTAAATACCATACGAGAAATGCGTGTAAACACTATACAGAAAAACAGTAATAATCTACAATTGCAACTTCTGCAACAACAA
>JBIKJU010000057.1:0-10244 GCA_044360745.1 Chitinophagales bacterium | reverse complement strand
AAATATTAGGCATGATATTGAATTTATAACTTTCATAAGAAACAAATGTATGGCTATTGACTAAAGTAGTAAGATTGGAAACAAATGCGGGACTACCAGGAATAAGAGAACTATAATAAACTGAAGGATTAGATGCAGGTGTAGTAACAGTGCCAGTCAATGGATTAGTTTGTCTGTAGTTTGTATTTGTCCCTACTCTGTTATAAGCAAATGCAGTAATGTGGTAAGTGGTATTTTCTACCATTTCTTTCACAAAGAAACTGTCTGATCTACCTATTGATACTACTTTACCATTTCCTATCCATTGGCCTTTGGAATAAATTGTACCATCTATAGGAGTGCCTGTAAAAGCTACATCACTTTTCAATACTAAAAAGCTATCGGCTGTAGATCGGTTGAACACAAAAGTAGCTCCCCAGTGCCTCACATTTCTAAATCGAAGATTTGTAGGATTATTGCTGGGCTCAGTTTGGGCGGACACATCAGTAATAAAAAGTATTATTGAAAATATAAAAAATAGTTTATGCATGTAAATGTTGTTGGTCGTTGTGAAGGACTACTTCAATGTTGTTGTTAGAATGTAAATGTAATTTATATAAAGTTAAATTAGCGTGTTCGAATGTTTGCATTTTCGATAAGCTAGTTTTCATAAGTGTACAAAGCAATACACGCATAGCCCTGCCGTGCATACATACCAGAATTTTTTTATCATTGCTATTGATTATAGCATCTATAAATGGTTGCTGTCGTTTTTGGACATCTAAGGGACTTTCGCCATTAGGTGCACTAATTTCAACATTGCCGTTTTCCCATTCTTTTATCAAATCATGAAACTCTTTACTGTCTTCCATAGTTTGATTTTGTCCTTCTAAACTTCCCCAGCTAATTTCATCAAGTGCAGCAGCGATAATGTGTTTTATTCCTTTTTGAATAAAGAACGAGACTGTTTCTTGTGCTCTTAGTAAAGTAGAAGTATAAACAACATCAAAATCAACATCTCCATAAGCCTTTGAAAAAAGAGAAGCTTGTTTAAGACCTGTGTCATTTAGCGGAAGGTTTATACCTTTTCCTTGCACTATTCCCTTTCTGTTGTGTTCGGTTTGACCATGCCTTATAATAAAAATTTCTTTCAAAATATGATTTATATTAACTCAAAAAATGTAGTTTCATTGCGAATATGATAAATAAAACTGAAAAGCAGATTGCAAAAAGCATAAATTCAAAAGCATTGGTGCTTTATCGATTTCCTAACAAGAAGAAAATAAACCTGATAAAAGGAGTAGCGTTAGCTTGTGAAGATTTTAGCAAAGTGAATGAAGGCTTTATTATACAATCATTTGATGGCAAGAAGAAGTATTGGATAAAAGCAGATGGTAGCCCAAATGAGGTGAATAGTTTTATTCAAAAATCTACTTCAAGTACGTCTAAAAGCGAATTTTTAAGCTATGTGAGGTCAATCCAATCAGCAATAAAAGGAAGTAAACTAACTAAAGTTGTAGCAGCTCGATCCTTATCTATAAATCGTCCACCAAAATTTGATACTTTTGAATTGTTTAACAAAGCACTTCATTATAAAGAGGCTTTCGTGAGCTTAGTTTACATTGAAAATGTGTGCTGTTGGCTTTGTGCTTCACCAGAGTTGTTTTTAAAGACCTCTGATAATGAAATTCAAACATATTCTCTAGCTGGCACTCTTAAAGAAAGTATAGATTTTGGTGAAAAAGAACTTATCGAGCAAGGTATAGTTACATCATTTATAGTTGATACTTTACAATCATTTAAACAACTTAAAAAGCCGACTTTAAAATCTAAAATAATCGCCAATGGCTTGTTGAATCATCTTCTAACTACCGTAAAGTCAGTTAAAAGAAAATCTATACATTGGTCAAAAATAGCCACTAAGCTCCATCCTACACCTGCCGTATGTGGTTATCCTTTTTCGTTGGCAGAAGATGTTATTGCCAAAAATGAAAAAACTAATAGAGCTTATTATAGCGGTTTCTTGGGTGAAATAAAAAATGGTAATGCTCGTTTGTACGTCAATCTTAGGTGTATGGAAGTGACTCAAAAAAATTTAATTTTTTATGCAGGTTGTGGAATTACAAAAGACTCAAAACCGCTGTCAGAATGGGAAGAAACAAATCATAAAATCAATGTCATGTTTTCTTTATTAAAATCAAAATCGTCCACATGAAAAAAACCTTCTTTTCATTTTTATTGCTATTAATTTTATTAATAATAGTACTGTTACTTAAAACGTACACTACACCTTCTTGACAAATTGCGACTGATGGTGTTAGAAAAGTATTTCCGATCGATACTGCCGCCATTCATATACTTCAGCAATCTATACAACACAAAACGGTTTCTTATGATAATGCTCAGAATAGAGACACAGCTGCATTTCTATCTATTCAACAACTCTTTATAGAATCCTTTCCAAATATTGAAAATACATTAGAAAGATTCTTCATCAACAAATACAGTATCATTTATCATTGGAAAGGAAAGAATTCAAAAGCATTTCCATCTGCCTTATATGCTCACCTAGATGTAGTGCCCGTAGAAGATGTAAATCTCAACGAATGGAAACAAGATCCTTGGGCTGGTAATATAGCAGATGGCTATATTTGGGGGAGAGGTACACTAGACGACAAATCAAGTGCTGTTGCCATTCTTACAGCAGCTGAAAACTTAATTAAAGAAGGATATCAACCTGAAGCAGACTTGTACTTTATTTTTGGTCATGATGAAGAAATAGGAGGTGATGAAGGAGCTGGTGCTATAGCAAACTACTTCAAACAAAAAGGCATAAAAACTAAATTTCATTTGGATGAAGGCGGTATGTGTGCCACAGGTATGATACCATTTGTAGAGAAGCCCGTTATTCTTTTGGGCACAGCAGAAAAAGGATATATGACAGTAGAAGTAAAAGTAAAAATGAAAGGTGGTCATTCTAGCAAGCCTGAAAATGAAACTGCAACTAGTGTATTGATATCGGCTTTAGATAAAATTGAAAGGCATGAGTTCCCAGCTACTATGTCTCCTGTGCTTAGTGATTTTATAGACTATGTAGGTCCTGAAATGAAAATGCCAGCAAAACTTCTTTTTACGAATAAGTGGTTGTTTAAACCCTATATATTGTATGCTTATCAACAAGTAGGAGGAGAGGGCAATGCAGTAACTCGTACTACCTCTACCACTACTATTTTAAATGCTGGAGTAAAAAAAATACTGTGCCATCTGAGGCTTCTGCTAAAGTTAATTTTCGGTTGTTGACAGGCCACAAATCCTCTGATGTTTTACAAACACTTAAAAATATAGTAAATGATGGACGAGTAGTGTTTACACCTACCAACAATACTGCTGAAGCTTCGCCTATTACTAGCACTGAAAGTTTTGGGTTTAAGACTACCCAAAAAGTTTGTGCCGATATTTTTCCAGATGCGGCAGTGAGCCCTTTTTTAATGATAGGTGCTACAGATTCTAAACATTTCACGGATTTTTCTCAGTCTTTGATACGTTGCTTGACAGTAAGAATGAATAAAGAACAGCTTTCGAGTGTGCATGGTGTAAACAAGCGTATAAAAATTGAAGACTATATGGAAATGATAGCCTTTTATAAAAAAATGATGACAACGCTTTAATCAGTTGATTTCATTTTTTTTAATCATATTCGCAACTATAAAACAAACGACATGGATAATCAAGATAATAATCAGCAGAATCAGATTAATATAGAGCTACCTGAAGATATAGCAGAAGGAATTTATTCTAACTTTGCCATTATAGCGCATAGCAATCAAGAATTTATAATTGATTTTGTGCGAATGATGCCAGGCACACCCAAAGCTAAAGTGAAGTCTCGTATTGTACTCACGCCTCAGCATGCTAAGCGATTGGTAAAAGCTCTTAATGAAAACGTCAAAAAGTTTGAACAACAATTTGGAGTAATAGACGACAATGAACCAATACCTTATCCTTTAGGATTTGGTCCTCCAGCTCAAGCGTAGTCATTTTTCTAGGGAAATAAAATTAATTCCTCGACTTTGATTTGAAGTTCCTTCGCCCGCCTGACATAGGTCTAGCTACTCGCTTTTTAGGATCATAAACTGGGCCTTCACCCATCACTGCTGGTAGTGGTATTTTACGTACTTCTTTTTCTATAAGATATTCTATTTGTCCAAATTTACTTTGATCAAAGTCGTTTATAAAAGTTATGGCTGTGCCTTTGGAAGCTGCTCTGGCAGTACGTCCTATTCGATGAATATAGTCAGCTGCATCACCCGGCACATCATAGTTTACTACTAAATCTATGTCTTCTATATCTATCCCCCTCGACAAAATATTAGTAGCCACGAGTACCTGAAGCGACTTACTCCTAAACTGAAGCAAAACGTCTTCCCGCTCTTGTTGATCTAAATCCGAATGTATAGCTTTTGCCTTTATTTTTGCACGTTGCAGATCTCTCTCCAACTCTTTTACTTTTTGTTTAGTAGAAATGAAAATAATAACACTAGAAAATGCTTTACTTTTATCTTCTAAAATTCTTCTGATTAGCTCATTCTTTTGAGTGTCATACACCATGAAGGCTAATTGTTCCACACCTTCTGCTGGCTTAGAAATTGAAATGCTAACTTCTTCTGGTTCTACTAATAACTTTTTGGCCAGAGAACGAATTTTTGGTGCCATAGTAGCTGAAAACATAAGTGTTTGTCGAGTCGGAGGTAAAAAACTTGTAATTTTTATAATATCGTCTACAAACCCCATATCAAGCATTCTGTCTGCTTCATCAAGAATAAAATGCTTTAGCGCATCTAACTTTACATAACCCATTGCTAAATGAGCCATTAGTCTGCCAGGTGTAGCTATGATGATGTTTGCGCCTTGAGTAAGAGCCTTTTTTTCGGTATCAAAACTACTCCCATCGCCACCACCATAGACGGCCAATGAGCTGACAGAAGTGAAATAAGAAAACCCTTGTACTGCTTGGTCTATTTGTATAGCCAGCTCTCTTGTAGGAACTATAACAAGTGTGTTTGTATCATTTGCATTTGCTTGCGCTATTTTATGAAGTACAGGAAGCATGAAAGCAGCGGTTTTGCCAGTACCTGTTTGAGCACAGGCTATCAAATCTCTTCCAGACAAAATGATGGGAATAGCTTGTACTTGAATTGGAGTAGGGGTTTCAAAGCGCATGGCATCTATGCCTTCTTGCAAACTGGAGTCGAACTGAAAATCTAAAAACTTCAAATTAATATTTTGTTGACGAAGATAGTTAAATTTTGAGTTCTGATTAGAATAGTTTTATAAGACTTATCTCTTGCTTGTTACTTTTAGAGTTGTACTGAAAACTACAATCACTCCATTGTGGTCCTTTAAAACGAGGTTTGAAATTGTTAGAAAATCCAAAAGGCTCTTTGGGGGCACCTAAAAAATTTGTACTCAGTTTTTTGTCTCCATCTATATCTTGAAAAGTAGTAATCGCATATTCTCCATAGGGTAAATCATTAATTGTTACTCTTATTTCTTTCAGACCTTTCGGGTCTATTTCAAAGCCTTTTACGATTTTTTGATCATCAGGAAATTTTGGTGTTTTGGTAGCTACTGCTACAAAAACCTTTGCTGATGGATGTTTGATATTTTTAATGGTGATTGAAAGAGGATCTTGGTTCATAAAATGTTGGATAAATAGAATATGTAGAAGGATAAATGGGAGTTTCATAATGGGAAGATTAAAATGAAGGATTACTTGAAAAATTCTTTTCCCTCCATATTTATATAACCCTTTTTCCCATCAAAAGTTTCGACAAGGGAATAACCGTGATTAAAGTTGCTTAGTTTTTTATATTTGGTTTTGACTGTTATTTTACCTTTTTTATCTACCCACCCAAATCTCGAATCGCGCTTCACAATCGCTCCTCCAAACTTAAAATCTTGATCTGTGTATATTTCAAAAGAAGAAAATATTGGTCGTTGTCTGAAGCGCCCATTGTTATTTAAGATTCCCCATTTTCCGTCTTTTAAGACAAAGGCTAGATTTGAGTTTGTTTCTACTATTGAATCTAAAATGGGAGGAAATTGTTTTTTATTTGGTTTGTCGAAACCATATTTCCCATTTTCTTTAAACTGAGGAAAGTAAGTATTAATCAAAATGCCTCCACCACAGTATCCCATAAATGTAGTGTCTAAAAATTCACCATTGAGATTGATTATTTTGTCCTCTTCATTTTGCTTTACAAAGAATACCTTGTATGTATTATCGAATCTAATATTTTCAAACAAAAAAGAAGTGATTTCAATGCCTTTGTTGTTGATTATTCCCCACTTGTCGCCCTTGTTGGCATAAAAAAAGTTGTTTCCAGAGTGTTCTATCTTGATATATCTATTATCATTTATAGGTCTCATTTTCTTATCTACCAAAAACCATTTATCATCTTTAGTAAACGGGAAAAGAGTTTGCGCATAAGAGCAAATTTGCCCAACAAAAAAGAGTAAAAATAGAATTAGCTTCAAGTTCATTTAATCAAAATTTATTCTTTCTTTTTCTATCACTAAAGGTCGCTTTTGAACTAATGTGTGAATGGAGCCAATATACTCTCCAAGTATGCCAATAAACAAGAGCTGAACTGATGCAAAAAAGAAAATGCCAATTACAGTAGGCGCATTACCTGCGGGGAAATCATACCAGTATGTGAGTTTCATACCTAAATAAACTAGTGCTACTAAAAAACTTAGAGCAGACATTATAAAGCCTGCGAATGTTGCTATTCTGAGAGGCACTTTAGAATAGCTCGTTATTCCTAACATAGCGACATCATAGAGTGCATAAAAATTGCTCGCAGATATTCCTCTTTTTCTTGTCGGTTGTTCAAACGTAAGTATTGCTTTTTTGAAACCTACTTCACTAATCAAACCTCTAAAATAGGGGTATGGATCTTCAAACTGATTAAGGATTTCAATAATTCGTTTATCATATAAACCAAAACCGGTAAAGTTTTTATAAAGTTTATTATTAGAAATTTTGTCAATAAAACTGTAATATAATTTACGTACTGCAAACATGGCTGCAGATTCCTCACTTTGTGCTTTTACACCTATGGCTATTTTATAGCCTTCTTCCCACTTTTTCAAAAACTCCAAAATCAGTTCAGGGGGATCTTGAAAGTCAGCGGCCAAGTATGCCACTGCATCGCCTTTGGCTTGCAGCAATCCATGATATGGCGAGCGTATCCACCCAAAATTTCTAGAGTTAATAATAAGCTTTATTCGTTTATCGATGCTGCATTCTTGTTTTATGATTTCTACTGATCTATCCTCTGAATCATTATCTATAATAATCAATTCAAAATCGTATCGGTCTGCTACACTTTCCATTAAAGCGCGAACCTTAGTAATCATCAACAAAATGTTGTCTTCTTCGTTGAAACAAGGTACTACTACACTAATCAATTTTTTTTCCATCATCTTCTAAAATTTTATTCCTGCTTTTTCTTTTAGAAACTCTTGACTACCCGCATAGGCTATAAAAATATCGGGTATTGCTTTGCGAATTATTTTTGGGGAATACTCTAATTTCCCTTCTTCGATTAAGTCATTTATTGTTTCAAGTATAGCCGATCCGAATCCTCCGCTTTGTTGATGTTCTTCTATAGTGTAAATAGTTTTATAGTGATTACATAGGTTTAAAATCCCATCTTTATCAATTGGTTTTATAAATGGGATACTATAAAGACCCCAATTTAAATGGTTATTAGTGATATGCTTTTTTGCTTGTATCAGAGTACCACCTGTAGAAATGATGGCGGTGTTTTCTCCCTTTTTCAACTCAAGAACTTTTGTAATATCAGCAATAGGAGATTCATGAGCTATTGGTTCTCCTGCTTTGCCTAAACGGAGATAACCTGGGGAAAAGCTATTTGAGAAAAATGTGGTAGCAGCTTTTGCTTCATCTGGGTCAGCAGGCGCGCATACCGTCATGTTTGGGATAGATCTTAACATGGCTATGTCTTCGGTAGTATGATGCGATGTGCCTAAAGGGCCATATGCATATCCCCCTCCAACAGCGACCACTTTCACACTAAGGTTGTGGTAGCAAACATCATAGCGAATTTGTTCTATACATCGCAATGTAGGGAAGTTACCGATTGAGTATGTAAAAACATTATATCCTTCCATCGCTAATCCTGCAGCAATTCCTGTCATGTTTTGCTCTGCTATACCTACATTTAAATATCTGTCAGGAAATAATTCCGCAAAAGGTTCTACAACAGAGTATCCAAGATCACCCACCAATAAAAATATTTTATCGTTTTGTTTAGCTTCTTCTATAAGTTGTTTTATAAATGCTGTTCTCATTCTTGTGATTTTAGTTGGGCGATAGCATTTTTTAATTCTTCTTCATTTGGCGATTTATAGTGCCAAGCTAACTTGTTCTCCATATAATCTACGCCTTTGCCCTTTATGGTATGGGCTATGATTGCTTTAGGTTTGAGAGATGGCTCTTGGGATAAAAATGTTGATTCTATTTCATCAAAATTGTGCCCATCAATTTCTTTTACTTCCCAACCAAAGGCTGAAAATTTATCAGCAATTTTTGCTCCATTATCTAAGTCTAAAACATCTTTGGTGCTTCCAAAACTTTGTATTTTGTTGTAGTCGATAATGAGTGTTAGGTTGTTTAACTGATGATGAGGAGCAAACAAAATAGCTTCCCAATTTGATCCCTCATTAAGTTCTCCATCACTCAATATACAATAAACACGACAATCTTTTTTCTTTCTCAATCCTGCCAATGCTACTCCACATGCCACACTCAAGGCGTGGCCTAAACTACCAGTTGAAAGTTCTACTCCTGAAATTTTATGATTTACATGTGATGTAAATAAACTTCCATTTTGAGTAAAGGTGTCTAAATCACTTTTGCTATAAAATCCAAACTCTTCTAATACCGTATATATAGCAGTGCAAGCATGTCCTTTGCTATAAAATAGTCTGTCTCTCTCTTCCCAATCTGGTAATTGTGCATCAAATTTCAGCACTTTAGCATAAAGAACTGTAAGGATATCTATAATACTCAGTGCTCCTCCCACGTGCGATGCCTTGTTGGCGTGAGCTAGCTCTACTATTCTTGTGCGTAGTTTATTGGCTTGTGATTGTAAATTAGGCTTCATATTTTTTTAAAATGTCATTGTGCTTGACGGTATGAAGAAACACAAAATTAGTTTCTAATGTAGTTTCATCCACCAATATTACTTCTTTTAATTTATTTTGAGTTGTAGCAGTAAAGCATTTGTAATTTAACTCTTTAAATAAAGCTATAATGTCATTTGGGTGATAATTATACTTGGCAGACCATTTGCGCAACATTTCTGTGAACACAATGGGCTGATGCGTTTTTAAAGTTTCTACTGCGCCTTTATAAACAAACAATTCAGCACCTTCCACATCGCATTTAATAAAGTCAATAGTTACTGGCTTTTCTTTTATGAAATTATCTATTGGTATTACTTTGCATTCAATTAATTTTATGTTTTTATCATCTGTCAAATTTTGAGCAGAGCTGCTTACAGATGTTAACTCAGACACATAAAATGATAACACTTTTATTTCGTCCGAAAATCCAAAATTGAAATATTGAATAGTTGAAGCATTATTAATTGCAACGTTTTGGACAAGCTGAGCATAGGTATCAGGTATAGGTTCAAAGCTATAAATCTTAGCCGTTGGGAATTTTTTAGAAAAATTAATAGAGTACCATCCGATATTAGCTCCTATATCAAAAATAGTATCACCATCTTTTATCAATCCATACATAAGGTCAGCATCTTGCGCTTCATATTTATCGAAATTTAAAATCTCAAAAGGGGCTGTTCGCTTATCGTTTTTAGTGCAAAACAATTTCGTTTCATTTTCTCTTGAAGTAAACAAAACGCCTTCATCATTGATTTCTATTTTTTTGATGTCAGTATCTTTCATTAGCGATACATATTCAAATAGCTGTTGATGGCTTGCAAACATTTCATTGATAAATGTAGGTTTGTCAATATTACCTGTTTGAAAATTCTTTTTTATCTGGTTCATATCACAATTTAAATTTCGTAGCTAAGAATAGTTTTTTTGAATCCATCAGCGATAGTGGTAGATGGAAACCATCCTAAAGCTTTTACTTTATCTATGTTTGGAGTTAATTTTTTAAATGCTGATGGGATATAATTCTCATTTGAGGAGGTAGAAAAAATAGC
>JBIKJU010000283.1:0-2914 GCA_044360745.1 Chitinophagales bacterium | reverse complement strand
TCAGAAGCTGCTTGTAGAGATGCAGGTCGTCTACGATTAGAAGGGAAAGAGTATGTTGTAAATGATGGCGATGTGATGCATTTTAGATTTAATGTCTAATATACCTTTGTCATTTTAGTGTCATTTTATAGCTGTTTGTAGAAATTTTATTGATTTTTAGGAAAATTGTATTTAATTTTAGAATATGAGAACTATCCTAATGGTCATATTGCTTTCTGTAATTTTGATAAAATGCGCCAAGCCGGATTTGTCTTATAATGCCACAAAAGGGTTAGTAAAAGCGTTTAAGGATAGAGATTCATCTTGTACCTACGAATGTATTTATGATGAGCAAAATAGACTTTTAGCAGTAGAAGGATGTGGTATAAAAGAAACATTTGAATATTTTAATGATAGTGTTATTTACAATAACTATAAACAAGGTCGATTTTTATATCAATACAGCTACTATCTAAATGATAAGGGTTTAGCTGATAGATTTGTGCGCTATGATCAAGGTACAGTATCAAGAAATTATGAATTCGTTTTAAATCAAGAAAATTTCAGATTGAAATTTTCAGAAATAGGAATAGATACTGGCTTTAAAACTTATGATATAGCTAATCAAAATATCGTGCGTGAGTATAACAACAAAAATACACCAGATGAGTTTGTGATAGAAATGTATTACGACCAAACAAAGCTTAATTCCTTATCTTATAGACATTTTGGACGCTATTTTATGGGCAGTTCATCCAAGAACCTAAAAACTAGAGAAGTTTGGAGAACTAGAAGTGGCGATTTTTTCAGAACTTATAGCTATAAACTTGATGATAAAGGCTTTGTGCTACAAAGAGTTATAGTCCTTAATGGTCGAGATACTACTGAAAATAGGACATATGCCTATGAATAAAAAATGACTATTTGTTGAGCTTTTTAAATAGCCCCATAAATTTCATCATCAATCCTATATTGTTTATCTTAATTTTACCCATCATAAATGCCATTTGAGGATTAGTTTTACCCAATTCTATATCAGCATAGTCACTAGCTTTAGCTTTTATCTCACAATCAGCATTCCCATTTAATCCTTCTTCTACCGCTACATTTCCATCTTTTAATGTAATGGTAAAATCCCCTTCGCCTTCCATTTTAAAATGGAAAACACCATTCGATTCGCTATCCAATTTCTCTTTTCTTAGTCTTGATGGTAATGAATAAAGAATTTCTCTAGCAGTAGTAGGATTAGACACTAAGTTTTCATTTAAAGAATCTTGATTTACACCTTTTGGGTTTTCTGAAGTGCTATTGCTTGGTGTGTGATTGGCGGCATCGCGCATAGTTTCATAAGTAGATTCATAATTGATATTATCAATCACTGTTTTGGCTATGATTTCTTTCATGATTTCAGTAGTTCCGGCTACTATGGTACCTACGCGCGCATCTCTATATGCTCTTTCGATAGGGTATTCGCTCATATAGCCATATCCACCAAATACTTGTAAGCATTCATCCATTACTACTTTGCTAAGTTCAGTAGCTTTTAGTTTTGCCATACTACATTCTTTTACAGCAAACTTTTTATTGGCTTGTAACCAACAGCAGTGATAAACAAACTGTTTGGTCACTTCAGTTTCAGTAATAATATCTACGAGTTTGTGACGAAGAACTTGAAACTTATTTAGTGGTTTATTGAAGGCAGAGCGTTCTTTCATGTATTTTAGAGCAGCAGCTATAGCGTCTTCGCAGCCAGCAATAGCTAGAATGCCAGCAATCAATCTTTCAAGTTGGAATGATTCCATAATATAGAAAAATCCTTGTCCTTCTTTACCAACTAAATTAGAAACTGGCACTTTCACATTGTCAAAAAATAGCTCGCCAGTGTCTGATGATTTCCACCCCATTTTGTCAAGCTTATTAGAAGTGTAGCCTGGAGTGCCGCTATCAACTACTATTAAACTAATTCCAGCCATGCCAGCAGATGGATCTGTTTTGCAAGCTACTGTTACAAAATTGCCATACACACCGTTCGTAATAAAAGTTTTATTGCCATTTATGATATAATAATCACCTTCTCTTCTAACAGTAGTTCGTATGTTTGCGACATCTGATCCTGCACCAGGTTCAGTGATAGCAATGCTTCCGACATACTCTCCTGTAATTGATTTGGGTAAATATCGCTGTTTAAGCTCTTCTGTACCAGCTAAAAAAATGTGGTTTGTGGCCATGTATTGATGTACAGATGCAGCAGCAGAAAGTCCAGCAAAACCAGCTTTCGCTAATTCTTCCAGATAGACTACAGAATACCAGAAGTCATTATCAGTGCCTCCATAAGCTTCAGGAAAATTGATTCCAAGAAATCCTAAGTCACCCATTCGTTTAAATACTTCGCGGGGTATTTTTTCATCCTTTTCCCATTTATTGATAAACGGTTTTACTTCATTGTCTATAAACTGTTTTACAGATTGTCTGAAAAGTTCATGCTCTTCAGTAAAAAATTGGTGTGACATGTTGTAAATTAATCTTTTTCGATAGTGACATTTATTCCTCTGTCAGTTATTCCATCTTTCATGGGTCTTAATTCCTCAAGAGATCCCCATTTTACCGCATATTTCCCTTTGTGGTGTATGATATAGGAGCTTTGCTCTGCTTGTTCTTCACTATGCTTACAGATTTCCATCAATGCTTTTATTACCCATTCAAAAGTATTAACTTCATCATTATGAATGACTAGTTTGTGCGATTTGGCAGTTAAAACTTCACTTTCAATTTGTTCACTAAGTTGAGTAGCTGACATAGTCCTATTTTTTATCAAAAATAATAAATTATTGATGAATTGCAATAGAATAAGATACCTTTTTAGATTCTCCTTCTTTAACTTTTTGTATTCCTTCTTTACTCTTGAAATCTACTTTATTGTCTACAGTATCTGCAC
>JBIKJU010000282.1:0-2921 GCA_044360745.1 Chitinophagales bacterium | reverse complement strand
TGCTTATCTTTAAAAATGGATTTGTCTTTTAACGTGAAGATGTCTTCTACATTGTCCCATCTTTCAAATTTCCCTTTTTTAGTTTGAGAAATATTGCTGACAGAGCGTATTAAGTTATCTGCTATTATAGGTATTGCTGTTGCTTCGTATATTCCTAAAGCTAAATGATAAGACTGGTTATAGCCTCTCAGTTTTTCTTTTTTCCAATGAAGGGGTACCGGCACTACCAAGTCTATATTTTTGAACAAGCTATTTTCTTGTTTTAATTTTGAACCCATTAGTTTACCTATTCTCTCGCCAACGATTGGTTTATCTTTATACTTCAGAAGGTGGATAAGGTCATGCACTTTATTGTTTTTGTTTACAAAAAACAACGCTGCGGCATGGTTTATTTCACATCTTCCCCAAAATAATTGTACAATAGGATTTTCGGTTACGCTAAAATAATTTGTTTCGGGCAATCCAGCTAAACAATGATTGCAAATGGTATTTTCATATTCGAAAAGTGATTTTCTGCAAAGCTTACAGTTGTTTGGATATGCAATATTTAATAAGTCATTGAAAACTATTTTTACGGACGAAACTACTTTCTCCATAGGTACAAACTTAATTTACTCTTCTCCAATAAATCACTGCAACATTGGCAGGTCTTGTTTCAGAGCCAGCTCCAGAACTCATATTACCTACAGTTACGTTCAAGGTGTGAGTGTGATCAGCTATAGTATGTGTGTGAGCACCGTTGCTTGTCGTTGGTCTAGCCTTTAGCCAATGCCTGTGAGCATATAAGTCTATAGTATGATTATGACCCATACAATTGTCGCTTAGTCTTCCCATAAAGTTCCCAAAGGTTTCTCTACTGTCCCATCCAGAGCCACATTGACTAGGATTGTCACCGGCAGTTATATTTTGGGCATCGCTTGATAAATTATCATCATAGGGTATCCATATATTTCCTGCAAAAGGATTAGCTCCTGAGGTAGTGGCTCTAAAAAATCGTGAGTCTGCGTTGCCTGTTGTGGCTGGGTTGCCTCCCCACCAAAATGAGAAATCAGAAAGAGTATTTCCATTTCCATCTCCATTATCAGAGGCTACGTCATAGGCGCGCGAATCATCATTCGTCCAATGTCCACCCCAGTTGTGTGTATGGTCGCCATTTGAAGAAGTGGTAAGTGCGCCAGCTCCATTTGCAGTGCCAGAAGCTGTATGAGTATGGTCGCTTACAAGATCGGATTGAATAACACCAGTAAGAGCTGCTCCAGCAGCCACATTAGCATTGCCACCCCTTGCTCTTAAAAATTGACCATTTTCAATATCACTCGAAATCCATTGGGTACAAGGGTAAATGGCATTTGGATCAGCAGCATTAAACCATTGAGTATAGGTAGAACCAATAGGCGGTGTATTAATGTTTTGCCAACAAGTTCCGGTATAAATTTCTGTGGTGCCAAGTGTGGTATTGTAGCGCATAGTTCCAGTAGGAGCTACTGCTGGCCGCTGAGTGGTATTCCCAACTGGGATTTTAATTCCATCAGTAGCATTAATTTCAAAAGATACAGAAGCAGTAGTAGTATTTAATCCAATGTTACTTCCGTTTTGTGAAAGCACAGAATTACAAAGTTCGGTTGGAGATGAAAAAAGAGGAATATTATTAGTAGTAGCACCAGCACAATAGGTATTTGGACCAGTAGGGCCAGTAGCTCCAGTAGGACCTGTACTACCAGTGTTGCCTTGTGCACCAGTAGCACCAGTATTTCCTATAGGTCCAGTTATTCCTTGAGCTCCAGTAGCACCAGTAGGACCAGGTACCGCAGTGGTACATAGATTTATCCAGGTAGTGGTATTCCAGAAAAAGAAACAATTGACATCAGTGTCATATACTAAAAGAGCTTGAGGAGCTGGATTTAAAGCAATTCTTTGTGCTGATGTAAGCCTAGGGATTAATAAACCTTTATCGTTAGCTACTAAATCTAAGATTGCTTTGGAGTCAGGGTTGTTAGTGCCAATACCTACATTGTTTTGAGCAAATAAAAAAAATGCGTTTGTGAGCAATAGAACAAGGAGTATTGATTGTTTCATATTGTCTTATTTTAATCAAACATACAAAGAAAATTGACTATCTAAAATTGTCTTTTCGTTGTGCATCCATTTTAATGAAAATAAAAAGGAGAAGAGTAAAAGATAATAAAGATGACCCTCCGTAGCTAATAAATGGGAGAGGAATTCCAATCACTGGAGCAACACCTATGGCCATTCCTATATTTATCAAAAAATGGAAAAAAAGTATTGAAATTACAGAATAACCATACATTCTACTAAATTTCGAACGTTGTCTTTCTGCTAAAAATATGAGTCTAAAAAACAACAAAACATATAGAAAGACTAAAATGGCACTACCTAGGAAACCAAATTCTTCACCTATGGAGCTAAAGATGAAATCTGTACTTTGTTCAGGAACAAACTTTAATTTTGTTTGAGTCCCGTTTAAATAACCTTTTCCGAATACGCCACCAGATCCTATGGCTATCATAGATTGCCGAATGTTCCAATCATTTCCTCCTTTTCCAATTAATACGTTTATTCTGTCTTTTTGATGTGACTTTAGTTTGCTAAAGGCAAACTCTACAGATATGACATTAACAATTGCTACCATAGTTACAAGCAAAATTATCTTCACTGCTGATTTACGCCTTTTGTTAAAATAGGCAAAAAGCATACCTATCCCCAATAGAATACCTATAAATATGAAGTTTGGAATAATTAATGCCAGTACAGATATTATTATAACACCAACACCTAATATTAAATAATAGGACTCTAATCCATCTCTAAAAAGTGTGAGAACAAGTGCGACAAACACTATTGCAGAGCCTGCATCACCTTGCACTACAATGATAAGAAGTGGTAAAGCGATTATTAAAAAT
>JBIKJU010000281.1:0-2925 GCA_044360745.1 Chitinophagales bacterium | reverse complement strand
AATTCATTTTGAGTGCCAAACAGTGTACTATTGCTAACATCTATAATGAGCATCAATGTGAGTTCGCGCTCTTCGTCAAACACTTTTACAAAGGGTTTGCCATCACGAGCTGTTACATTCCAGTCTATGAGGCGCACATCGTCGCCATATTGATACTCGCGTACTTCCGAGAAAGAAATTCCTTTTCCCTTAAATGCAGAATGGTAACTACCAGCAAAAACTTGATTAGATAATTTGCGTGTTGTGATGGCGATTTTTCTGAGTTTACTTTTGGTGTCTTTGGTATTTTCTCTTGCAACTGCCGATTTAAAATTAGAGTTGGCTACATTGCTTTCTCTGAAACTTTCATTTTTTTTGGACGATAATAGAGATTTAAAAAAGGTAAAACATCGCCTCCATTTTCTAATGTAAATCAGAATAAGCAATATGGCCACAAGAGCCAAACCTATTTGGAGTAAATAATCTTTCATTTTTTAAAAGACTAAGGTACTTCTACCGTATTTAGTATTTCGCTGATAATTTCATCTTGCAATACATTTTCTGCCTCTGCTTCATAGGTAAGGCCTATTCTATGGCGCATCACATCATAGCTGACAGCTCGAACGTCTTCGGGTATTACATATCCTCTTCGTTTTATAAAAGCATAAGCTTTAGATGCAAGTGCTAAGTTTATACTCGCTCGCGGTGATCCACCATAGCTGATTAACGATTTTAATTTCTGCAATTTATAGTCTTGAGGATTTCGAGAAGCGAAAACAATGTCTAAAATGTATTTTTCAATCTTATCGTCCATGTAAACCTCCCTCACCGTATTTCGAGCAGCAGTGATGGCGTCTTTTGAAACTACTTTGTTGATCTTAGTTGGTTCTAGAGACATACTTTGTCTGATAATTAGCTGCTCTTCGTCTTTCTTGGGATAGTTAATGACAACTTTTAACATAAATCGGTCTATTTGAGCCTCTGGCAAAGGATATGTGCCCTCTTGTTCTATTGGATTTTGTGTAGCGAGTACTAAAAATGGCTCGTCTAATTTATAGCTATTATCACCTATAGTTACTTGCCTTTCTTGCATGGCTTCTAGCAATGCAGACTGTACTTTAGCTGGCGCTCTATTGATTTCATCAGCCAAAATAAAATTAGCAAAAACAGGGCCTTTTTTTACAATAAAATCATTTTCTTTTTGATTGTAAATCATAGTTCCAATCACATCGGCTGGCAATAAATCTGGTGTAAACTGTATTCTAGAAAATTTAGCATCAATAGCCGTAGCAAGGGATTTGATAGATAGCGTCTTAGCTAAACCTGGCAAACCTTCTAGCAAAATATGGCCGTTGGCAAGTACAGCTATCATCAGTCGCTCCAGCATATTTTTTTGACCCACTATAGTTTTGCCTAGTTCTAGATTAAGGACATCAACAAATGCACTTTCTCTACTTATTTTTTCGTTGAGTGCGGCTATGTCCACAGATTGATTAGTTCCTATTACTTGCATATCCTTTCATATTAGTTTGCGCAAATTTATTTTTAACAAATAACTTTGTATCTAAAAAAAGGTTAAGGTGGTAGTATTATAACTGACTCAAAAAGTCTTCAGATGCATTTTTCATTAAACTTTTTTTAGAATCATCCATTTTGTCATAAGATTTCACAAGCATATTTAATCGCGGGTTTTTAGAGAAAAACCCCCTATGTTTATCCATAAACCTCCAAAAAAGACTATCCCAAATTGTTTGCCACTCTCCTTTAGGATAGTCGCTCATTTTCATCAAATAATTGCTACCGCTAATATATGGTTTAGTAGACATTATTCCTCCATCGGCAAATTGGCTCATCCCATATACATTAGGTACCATTACCCAATCATATGCATCTATAAAAAGTTCCATAAACCATTTATAAATTTCATCTGGATCAAACTCGCAGAGCAACATAAAGTTGCTCAATACCATAAGACGTTCGATATGATGGAAGTAACCAGTTTGAAGTACTTTTTTTATAGTCATATCCACAGGTGGAATACCTGTGGTGGCGTTGTAAAATGACAAGGGAATTTTACGTTTGTGTTGCCAAAAATTCTTAGTACGTTGCTCTACTCCTTTGATTTCATAAACTCCTCTTATAAACTCGCGCCATCCTAATAGTTGTCGAATAAAACCTTCAAGAGAATTGATGGGGATTTGATTATTTTTGGCAAAATTAAGTGCCTCATTTATCACATTATGAGGGTTTAATAATCCAACATTAATCAATGGAGAAAGGACACTATGATGCAAGATAAGTTCTTGACTTACAATCGCATCCTCATAATCACCAAACTGTTTAAATCGATTTTTCAAAAACTGCATAAACCAATTTTTTGCCTCTTGGTGTGTAGTAGGATATATCAGCGTTTTCAGAGATCCATAGTGTGAATCAAAATATTTGTAAACATACTCTTTTGCCTCTTTTGTGAATTTGTTTTCAGAAGGAAA
Organism: Chitinophagales bacterium; assembly: GCA_044360745.1. Lineage (GTDB taxonomy): Bacteria > Bacteroidota > Bacteroidia > Chitinophagales > LD1 > CALAYL01. Next base: position 454 of record JBIKJU010000281.1, on the reverse strand, counting down.
GTGAATAATCGGAGGACTACTTTTTTTGGGATATTTCAGTCTATTTTCTTGATCAAATGTCCATTTATCGCCTAGTGGTTTATCGTCATTGCATAGTATTTCTTGTTGTTTTCGAGCGTCAATATAGAATGATGTTTGAAAGAGTTTTTTCTTAGAAAAAAAGTTTTTTTGAAAGTATACTGTATCAAAAATAAATAGAGGCGTTTTCTGTTTTTTCAACTCAATGTTACAGGTTTTAGCAGTCGTAATGATTCGTTTTGAGAGCCATTCATCAGTAGGATCTAAGTATGAAATAGTGGAATAGTTATGGTTGGCCAAATAAGTAATCAGTTGACGAACATCTGAAAGGGGATTACTAGAATCGATATAACTAACAGAGTATTTTTTTGTTTCTAAATAGTTTGTAAAGTATTTCATTGTTGCCCTATGAAAAGCAATCTTTTGTTGATGAAAG
>JBIKJU010000056.1:0-10281 GCA_044360745.1 Chitinophagales bacterium | reverse complement strand
AAAAATTGCATCACCAAAACAAAAAGTGCAATAAAAAAAGTGAGTATAAAAGGGCCTATAAAACTTTTGACAAGAAGCCAATCAAATTTTTTAAGTGGAATGTTTGGAAACTCTTGTGCCATGTATTTGGTCAAACGATGCAAAGATGAAGATAAAAAAGCTTTACCCTGCTCCAATAGTATGTTTTAACTCTTCAATTTGGCTATCCCAAAGTCTAATTTGATCTTTAATCTCTTTTTCTTCTGAAAAATCGGTCACTTCCAATACCGTTTCAAACGAAATTTCAGATTTGTAAATTCTAAAAGAGAAGAATTCACCTAACTTATTTCCCGACCAATGATATTTAACAAACTCATCTTCAATGTATTCCACTATATCTGCTTGTTCACGAGATCCACTCCATCCAAACACGATTGTTGTTTCATTGCCATCACAGGTGTCCGAAAACCATTGAGCTAATTTTGAAGGCTCTGTCACAAATCCAAAAAGGATAGTAGGAGAGGAGCGAATGATATATTCTATACTGTATTTTTTTCTAGCCATAACACTTATTTTTAACTTGGTGTTGAACAATAGTAAATAAATAATTCGTTTTTCAAAATTTTAGCATTGAAAAATTATAAACTAATCTTTAATTTCTTTAAAAATTAAATTTAAACTTTCATTGCGCAAGACATACCATCTATAGCCGCGCTTACTATGCCACCTGCATATCCTGCACCTTCTCCGCAAGGAAAAAGATTAATAATTTGTGGGTGAAAAAGGCCTTCCTTATCGCGGGGTATCCTTATGGGGCTACTAGTCCTACTTTCTACACCTACTAAAATAGCCTCATTAGTTCTATAGCCATACATTTTTGTACCAAATATTTTTAGTGCTTCTCTCAAACTTTGGGTAATGAATTCTGGCAAAAGCGAGTCAAGGTTTTCGCTTTTTAATCCTGGTTGATAAGAGGTTCTCGGCAAATTTGTAGAAAGTTTTCTTTGTAGAAAATCTTCCATTCGTTGGGCAGGAGCTACTATACTTCCTGTTTTTTGAAAAGCTTTTTGTTCTATTTCTTGCTGAAGTGACAAACCAGCTAAAGCACCTTTTAGTTTAAATTGTTGCCAATCTTTTTCGCTTACTTCTACTACCATGCCACTATTAGAGTATGGGCCATTTCTTGCACTCGAACTCCATCCATTCACCACTATTTCGTCATGGGCAGTCCCAGCAGGGGCTATCACACCTCCAGGGCACATACAAAAAGAAAATACGCCTTTGCCACAGGCTTGAGTGACTAAACTATAGCTGGCTGGAGGTAGAGTTTTCGGTCGTTCAGTATTTTTATATTGTATGCTATCAATTAGTGATTGATGATGCTCTACTCGCACTCCAATCGCAAATGGTTTGGCCTCAATCAAAATATTTTTGTTTTGAAGCATATAGAATATATCCCTAGCTGAGTGACCTGTTGCCAAGATTAGAGATTCACATTTTAAAACATCATTATCTTCACAGATTAGTGAAACAATTTTATTGTCTCTTATATTAAAGTCTACTAGTTTTTTATCAAAATGAATTTCACCTCCCATTTCTACAATGTAGTTTCTAATATTTTCAATAATCTTAGGGAGTTTATTTGTTCCTATGTGAGGATGTGCCTCATAGCCAATTCGTTCTGGGGCGCCATGTCGAATAAATGTATCTAAAACTTTTTGCACATTGCCTCTTTTAGAGCTTCGGGTATACAATTTCCCATCAGAATATGTACCTGCACCCCCTTCTCCATAGCAATAATTGCTTTCAGGATTTATGACTAAGTTTTTATGAATAGCTGATATATCTTTAAGTCTTGTATTTACATCCTTGCCTCTCTCTAATATGATTGGCTTAATTTTTCGTTCTAAACATTGTAATGCAGCAAACAATCCTGCTGGGCCTGCTCCTATGATATGACAAGTTTTTTTATATTCTTGTTTAGAGAGCTCAAAGCAATTGTGGATTGGATTTACTACCTCACCTATGCTAAAAACATCAATTTTTAGTTGATAGAAAGCATCCTTTTTTCTTGCATCGAGCGATTTTCTTAGTATACGATAAGTTAAAATATCTGAAATAGATAATAAACTAGCTTCACTAATTTTTTGCAAGATAGTATCGTTATCATTTATATCAGTGTGCAAAATTCGTATTTCTACTGTCGTTGACATTAGTTTTTTTATACCGATTACAATAAACGAAAAATATATGATTTACTAAATTTAATTAGAAATTTACAAGCACAAAAAAGCCAAACTTGTTGATGAGCTTGGCTTTTTAGAAAATTAATTTTAGATTAATTAGCTGAAGAATTTAAAATACCAACAGATTTTAATTTATGTTGCATTTCTTTTCTGGCAAGAAAAATTCTTGATTTCACAGTACCTAATGGAAGACTTAATTTTTCAGATATTTCATTGTATTTAAATCCATTATAATAAAGCATGAAAGGTTCAGATAGTTCTAGATTTAATGAGTTGATTACTTTATCTACTTCTTGGCTCAGAATTGCTCTATCTCCATCATTACGAACGTTTAGTCTCGCATTATTGATAAGAAATTGATTCTCTGAAGTGTCTTGCATTGTAGGTCGTTTTTTTGCCTTTCTATAGTTATTGATAAAAATGTTCTTCATGATTGTCATTAGCCAAGCTTTGAAGTTGGTGCCGGCTTGGAACTTTTCCATATTGGCTAAGGCTCTAAAGAATGTGTCTTGCACTAAATCCTCACCGGCATTTCTATCTCCGGTAAGTCCAAATGCAAATGGTTTCAACACGTTTTCGTATTTGATAAGCTGGTTGGAGAATTCTAATGCTGTCATAATGTTTAATGTTTTAGTTAAAATGTTAAACAAATATAGTATTAAGAATTTCATTAATCCAAATTTGTTTAATTAATTTTCACATTTATTAAACAAAATGACTTCTCCATAAAATTATATTATTGAAAATCAGTAAATTATGTTTTGAAACAGTTCCTTAAAAAAAATACTGTTTTATGATTTTCTTAAAATATTAAACAAAACTGAAGGTGAAAAAGCTTTATTTTTCTTCTTCAAACTTTACTTTGAAGGTAAACAATTCTTTTGTAGCAATACTAAAGTGTAAAAATCCATTAATTGTATTATTTTCTTTATCTTCATGAGATACTGAAATCCATGCTATTACTGCACTTGATTGCAATGGAGAAAGATTCTTTATTAATATAGGATACTCTTTGTTTTCGGTTTTAATGATTATATTTTTTGTGTCAAAATCTAGATTAAAATGTTCTGCTGTTTTATCCACAAAACCCCATGCTCCATTTTCAATAAGCTCCCCAAAACATAATGGCTGTATAGTTATATTGGCTTTTTTACTTTTATCAAAGCTGAATGGGATGGCGATAGAACCTATTTTTGGACTTGCAGACCAGTCAGGAAATCTATTAGATGATTCTTTTAAGAGTCCAGCAGTCCAACTCTTTGAAGTAGATGTACTGTTATGGGTATGCATCCACCACAGCCACTCATAGGGGTGTAGTTCATTATGACAACTATGATTGCAATCTGAACAATAAACACCATACGCACCAAAGGTAGGTTTCGCATCTAATATATTCGGGTGAGTTTCCGGGTTTTTATCATGGAAAACTGGATAAAATAAATAATTGAGTTGTCTTCTGAAAGTCTCAGGGGGAGTTAGCTCTATATGCAGTCTATAATCCATTTTGTTTACAGTAGCGATATCTCGAGTGTATGGCGATTTAGAATAATCTTTCAAATGTTTTCCTCTCCTAAAATCTTGACGTTTGTATTCCTTTTGTTTATCATATCCTTGAAACACTTTGTACAGATATTTATTAGTATTAAAATATAAGTCAAAGTTGACATCATGCTCAGTAAATTCAGCCGAGTTAGATCTGCTGGAACGATGAACTGTTCCCACAAATTTTTGTTTATTAAATTCTATAGCTCTCCAGTTGTATCCTGCAAACGCATGTATAGTCCAGCCTACTAAAAACAATCTATGATGCTGTTTGCGCTTTGTGATAATAGAATCCGCAACTCTTACTTCAACTAAATCTACTATTCTTTCGTTTATGGTGTCGTTATCTCGTATTGTTTTATTATCTAATCTCAATAACTTAAATTCTTCAGTAGATAAAGTTTGTGATAAAGATGTAAGACTAAACATAATTGCAGAAAACAGGATAAAGACTCGCATAGATTTTTTTTAAAATTATTTATTTTTCAAAATTTTCATACATTTATTGATTATTAAATTTAATATGACAAATACTTCTGAATGGTTTAAAGATTGGTTTGATACCTCTTTTTATCATTTGCTGTATAACCATAGAGACTTTACAGAAGCTGAGTCATTTATTCAAAATTTAGTAAAGCATCTTGGAGTAAATGTATCTTCTAAAGTAATTGACATAGGTTGTGGCAAAGGGAGACATGCTAAATTTTTATTGCAATTTGGATTTGAGGTCTTAGGGATAGATTTATCTGCTGAAAGCATAGCTTCTGCTAATCAATTTTCGAATACTAAACTTAGTTTCAAACAAGCTGACATGAGAAATGTTTATGCCAATGAAAAATTTGATTTAGCTGTAAACTTGTTTAGTTCGTTTGGCTACTTTGAAGATGATAATGAAGATAAAAAAGTGCTATCAAATATGCGCACAGCCTTAAAACAAGGCGGTACATTGGTCTTAGACTACATGAATCCTGAAAAGATAATAAAGGAAATGAAGATTCGCGATATTGTAGATAAAGGAGAAATTCAGTTTCATATTTCTAAGAAAATTGAAAATTCTTTTATCGTAAAAGATATACGTTTTTTAGCAGATGCCCAAGATTTTCATTTTCAAGAAAGATTAAAAGTCATAAAGCCATCACAGTTCAAAACTATGTTTATCGATACTGGTTTTGAAGTCATATCGCTCTTCGGTGATTATCAATTAGGAAGCTTCGACCCTAAAAATTCATTACGTCAAATTTGGGTAGTTAAAAAAGTATGATTGAAGAATTAAAGAGTCTAGATATAGATCTTCTTATGTTGATTAATAAAGGATTAGAGAGTAAGCTATTAGATACTTTATGCCCTATTTTGAGAGAAAAAAAGACTTGGATACCACTCTATGTTATCGTAGCTTTTTTGTTTTACAGAAAATTTGGCAAGCAGTCTTTCCTTTGGATAGTGGCAGCCTTAGTAGCGGTGTTTTTTTCAGACCAGCTTGCGCTGTTTACCAAAAATTATTTTATGCGATTACGCCCCTGTATGGATCATGAAATTTCAAAACTCATTCTCTTAAAAGTAAATAAATGCAGTCAACACTTTTCTTTTGTTTCTGCCCATGCAGTCAATCATTTTGCTCAAGCCACACTTTATTGTTTAATTTTCAGAAAAAGGTGGGCGTTGATTGTTTTTACACTTTGGGCATTTTTAATTTCTTTCTCTCAAGTTTATGTTGGTGTTCATTACCCTTCCGATGTGATTGGTGGAGGATTATTGGGTATTGCGATTGGATACATTGTTTTTAAAATCTTTACTTATCTTCACATTCGGTATTTTAAATAAAACTATCTTTACAAAAAAAACACATGCGATTTTTAACCATCTTAACAGCAATTTTTTTTGCGAGCTGCAATTTTTCTACTAATGGACAAACCAATTCAAAAGTAGGAGCTAAAGAATTCAATGAAACATTAAAGAAAACGAAAGACGCCATTTTGTTAGATGTGCGTACACCTCAAGAGTATAGCGAAAAGCATCTTGAAGGGGCACTAAATATTGATTTTAATGGTAATGCATTCGATTCGGAAATTGACAAACTTGACAAAAGTAAAACAGTTTTTATTTATTGTCTATCATCAGGACGAAGCACTAGTGCTGCTGAGATTTTAGTAAAAAAGGGATTCAAAAATATCTACAATCTTGATGGAGGAATCTTAGCTTGGACAAATACAGGCTTACCAGTGGTTAGCACCAATGCTGCCAACTCAGAAACAGATAATGGTCAACTCAATACTGAAAAATATTTAAAACTTGTTACTAAGGATAAGCTTGTGCTTGTAGACTTTAATGCCGTATGGTGTGGGCCGTGCAAAGTGCTTAAACCAATCGTGAAACGACTAGAGAAAAAGCAAGCTGCTAAAATGGAGTTGTTAGCAATAGATGTTGACCAAAATCCTCTTTTATCGAATGAGATGAATATTTCTGGTATTCCGCTATTGATATTGTATAAAAACGGCAAAGAGGTTTGGAGAAATTTGGGTCTTATTCAAGAGTCTGAACTCGAAGCCATTATTTTGGCAAATTAGATTTCATAAATTTATGTTGCATTCTTTCTTCTGCCCTCAATCTTAAGTTTTTACGTAAGTCATCAAATTCTGGCTTATACCCTTCGCTTCGTATGTAGAGATAAATAAATATCATTGACATACCATTAAACAAATGCCAAAGACTATGTGGGTTGATAAAAGAATGCGGGTCACAAAGTATTTTAGCAAAATCTAATTTAAAGAAAACCATAGCTATAGTGATAGAAGCTAATGTGGCAAATAAATATTTTGGTCTAGTGCTCCCTGGCGCTTTTTTCTCAAGATAAATCCCCAATAAAATTAGCATTACTAATGTAGCCAATACCATATTGTGAACATATTCAAGCGACAATATAAAAGTCAATAAAATATACAAGAATGTAAAAATGATAATCATTATTAGCCGCTCGTTCCAGTGTTTTACGTTGGTTGGTTTTCCTCGCCATATCAATAAAGCTCTATGACTAAAATACATCAATGGAAAAAGAGTAATGCTGTATACCCCAGAAAAATCTACATCTGATGCTACATCTGTAAGCGAAGAGTGAAAAAACGTACTTGCTAAAAACACGAAAATCATTATGAGAGCTAAAATGAAAGAGTAAAAATGATTTGCAGTAATCAAATTGTAAGCTCTTTTCTTTTTGATGTCCTCCATGCCTTTTGAAAAGATGAAGACTGCATTAAATAAGTATATAAAATTGGTAAACGTATTAATAGGTTGACGAATCAAGTTCTTCATATCCGTATATTCACAAAAAAGCGTGTCTATCCCTTCACTTATTTTCATAGAATCCCAAAATCCTATGTCATAATAAATGGTATTGAGTATAGTAATAAGTGAACAAAAGACTAAAGTCGCTACAATAGAAACTAGAAGTCGCTCTCTATATGCTTCCCAAAAAAGTTGTCTAAGAAAAACAAGGTTTTTCCTAAAATTATAAAAATCGCTCATTTTACACTTAACTTCAAATAAATTTATGCAAATAAATAGAATAGACTGACAAAGCCCAAAAGGATTTTTATTTTCGCCATCAAATTTCAATCATCATGTCAGAAGTTTCACACAAAATCATTTTTTCGATGGTAGGATTGAGTAAAGTCATCCCACCAAGTCGCACAATTTTAAAAGATATTTACCTTTCGTTTTATTATGGTGCTAAGATTGGCATCATAGGTATGAACGGTTCGGGTAAGTCTACCTTATTAAAGATAATAGCCGGAATAGACCAAAACTATATTGGCAAAATAGAATCCAGCAAAGATTTTAGCGTAGGCTATCTAGAGCAGGAGCCACTTTTAGACGACAATAAAACAGTGATAGAGGTAATCAGAGAAGGGAAAGCGGAAATTTTTGCGATGCTTGATGAGTTTAACGCCATTTCAGATGGATTTGCTGACCCAGATTTAGATCCTGATAAAATGGAGAAAATGCTAGAGAGACAAGGTGTTCTCCAAGATAAAATAGATGCTGCTAATGCATGGGAGATAGACCAAGTATTAAACAGAGCTATGGATGCTTTGCAATGTCCAGATCCAGGTGCTTCAATCAAAAACCTATCGGGAGGAGAGAGAAGGAGAGTAGCTTTATGTCGTTTGTTACTCCAAGAACCAGATGTATTGCTTCTCGATGAACCTACCAACCACCTAGATGCGGAGTCGGTGTTGTGGCTTGAGCACCATCTTGATCAATACAAAGGCACTGTGATTTGTATTACCCATGATAGGTATTTTTTAGATAATGTTGCAGGATGGATTCTGGAGCTTGATAAAGGTGAAGGAATACCTTATAAAGGCAATTATTCTTCATGGTTAGAGCAAAAATCTATCCGCTTGGCGCAATCTGAAAAAACAGAGTCTAAGCGAAAGAAAGTGCTTGAGCGAGAGCTAGATTGGGTACGACAAGGAGTGAAAGGCAGACAAGCCAAATCAAAAGCTCGTTTAAAGAACTATGAGCAAATGCTTGAAGACGATGCTAAACAAAAAGATGAAAAACTCGAGTTGTACATTCCACCAGGCCCTAGATTGGGAGCAAAAGTGATAGTAGCCAATAATGTGAGTATGGGATTTGGAGATAGATTATTGTACGAAAATTTAAATTTCTCATTGCCACAAGGAGGTATAGTGGGTATAATCGGCCCCAACGGTGCAGGAAAAACTACTCTTTTTAGACTTATCATGAATGAGCTTCAACCACTCTCTGGCTCTTTTGAAATAGGAGAAACTGTAAAGATTTCATACGTAGATCAAGCACATTCTATTCTCGACCCTGAAAAAACAGTTTTTGAGCTAATCACTAATGGCGATGAATGGATAGAAACAGGAAAGCTTAAGCTGAACTCTAGAGCATATGTATCTAAGTTTAATTTTGCAGGATCTGACCAGCAGAAAAAACTGAAAGTGCTATCTGGTGGAGAGCGAAATAGGCTTCACCTTGCCCTCACACTTAGAAACGAAGCTAATGTTCTTTTGCTCGATGAGCCTACCAATGACCTTGATATCAACACCATCAGAGCCTTAGAAGAAGCACTTGACAATTTTGCTGGGTGCAGTGTTATCATATCGCATGATCGATGGTTTTTAGATAGAGTATGTACACATATTTTGGCATTTGAAGGAGAGGGGCAAATCTATTTCTTTGAAGGAGGATTTTCAGACTATGAGGAGAATAGAAAACAGCGACTAGGAGAGCAACCTAAGCGATTTAAATACAAAAAATTGGTAGGATAGTCATGCACTTAGTTTTTTGAAAAAATAATTGTAGTTTAAATAAATAAAAAATCAAAAATGAAAATGCTCATCAAAACGGTATTTGCCACGATCTTATTTTTAGTAGTATCTAATACAGCCTCGGCACAGTTTAAAATGGATAGCGATGGCAAAACATTAAGGAATTCTAGTAATTCTACTGTAGGAAGAATAGATAGTGATGGCAAAACGATACGTAATTCATCTAACAGCACAGAAGGAAGAGTAGACAGCGATGGCAAAACAATCCGCAACTCTAGCAATTCTACAGTACTTAAGATTGATGGGAATGATATTAGAAATTCTAGCAACAGCACTATTGCAAAAATGAGCGATGTCACGAGTAGTATAAAAGGCTCAAAACCAGACGCCGTATATGTTGCATTGTGGTGGTTTTTAGTGAAAGGGAATAAGTAAGTGGGCTATACCAATAGTTTCTATCTATGAAGTTTGAGAAATCACCAAATTCTTAGGTATTTTTATCCATTTGCTTTCCTCTTAACTGGTCTTTTTGTATATTTTATCGTTACTCAATATTTAGAACGTTTAGTTTTATAAATTCATCATATTCTTGCTGAAACGTTTTCTTTTGATGGTGTTGTTTTTGGGGTTTAATGTATTGAAAAACCTTATCAACTACAGATTCTGGAACGGAATAAGCAGCATAGCCTGTTTGCCATGCAAATTTCTCAGAGATAATGTTGTTTTGATTTATAAAATGTGAACTACTTCCTTAAATTGTTCTGAAATGAAATGATAAACCTTATGCTCAATAGAGGGGTTTATGAAGGGTATTCTTTCTTTTGTAACCCATATGGCATGTATCCATATTTTATTGAATAAATGTGGCATAATTGTCAAAAATAAATTTTAATTTATAATAATTAAACCGTTGAAACGGTTCTGTGTAATTCCACGCATTTCCATAGCCCACGGTTTAAACCGTGGGCTATGATTCGCAAAAAAATATATTAATGGATTTATCCATTTCCCTCTCGGTTGGTATTTACTTTTCTCATCTAAGATATTTTAGGATTAAGAAAAAACAAAATATTCGACAAGTACTTTTGTGGATGAGCTACTAAGAAATAGGTAGGTCACTCTGCTTAGCAGAGCGATTGATGAGACATTATTTGCAAAAAGTAGCCAAATTTATTTGGTTTTCTGCACATTTCGTGTCATCTGCTGTGGCTTTGTCTTTC
>JBIKJU010000055.1:0-10289 GCA_044360745.1 Chitinophagales bacterium | reverse complement strand
ATCGTATGTCCCACAAATCCTCCACTTTGAGCTCCTTCTTTCAATGCTCTTTCACGTTTTGCTGCTTCAGATGAAGTACGGAATATAGATTTGACCTCCGCGATAGCGATAACAGGGAAGAAACGGCAGAACAACAAGAACAATGTCATAAACAAGCCTATTGATCCAACATAAATACCCATATCTACCCATGTAGGTGTAAAGTAAGCCCAGCTCGATGGTAAGAAGTCATCTGCAAGTGATGTGACAATGATTACAAAACGCTCAAACCACATACCTATATTTACGAATATAGAAAGTATAAAAGTTACCCAAAGATTTCTTCTTAATGATTTAAACCAATAAAACTGAGGTGAAACTACGTTACAGAACATCATCATAAAATACGCCCACCAGTATTTACCAAATACACGATTATAAAAAGCAAATTGCTCATATAAATAACCAGAATACCATGCTATAAATAACTCTGTGATATAAGCAATACCGACTATTGAACCGGTAAGAACAATAATTTTGTTCATGGATTCAATATGGTTTACTGTGATATAATCTTCAAGTTTGAAAACTACACGCACAATCAACATTAACGTTTCAACCATTGCGAAACCTGAGAAGATTGCACCTGCAACAAAATATGGAGGGAATATTGTAGTATGCCATCCTGGAATAACCGAAGTAGCGAAGTCAAAAGATACTATGGTGTGCACAGAAAGTACAAGTGGAGTAGAAAGTCCAGCTAAAACTAAAGAAAGAGACTCAAAACGCTGCCATTGCTTAGCTGTTCCAGTCCATCCAAAGCTTAAAATATTATAAATCCATTTTCTAGTCTTACCTGTAGCTCTGTCTCTAATAGTAGCAAAATCTGGCATCAAACCAGAGTACCAGAATAAAAGTGAAACAGTAAAATAAGTGGAAATTGCAAATACGTCCCAAAGAAGAGGTGAGTTGAAATTTACCCAAAGAGGACCTCTTGTATTAGGATATGGGAAGATAAAGAAGGCCATCCAAACTCGACCCATGTGAAATACAGGAAACATACCCGCACAAATTACCGCAAAAATTGTCATAGCCTCAGCAGCTCTGTTGATCCCAGTTCTGAATCGCTGACGAAATAACAACAAAATAGCAGAAATTAGTGTACCAGCATGTCCGATACCTATCCACCAAACAAAGTTTGTAATATCCCAAGCCCAATCTACAGTTTTATTCAATCCCCAAGTACCGATGCCGTAATATACTGTCCAAGCAAGACAGAAAAAGAATAAACCTGCCAAAGCTCCGAAAATCCCTAACAAAAGCCACCAGCCTTTGTAGGTTCTCTCTGTAGGTCCTACGATATCGTCAGTTATTTTGGTATAGGTCTTGTCTAAGCCATTGATTAGAGGTTCCCTAAAATCTGATTCGTATGCGTGCATTGTTATATATTTAAAATAGAATAATTAATTAAGCTTTTGATTCTGCCTCTCTGTTTCTTACTTTAGTCAAATAAAGTACGTTTGGCATGGTATGAATTTCTTCGATCACTCCAAAAGTACGCTCGTCATTTAATGCTTTGTAAACTAAGCTAGACTTATCATTTCTGTCTCCAAAAGTGATAGCATTTGTAGCGCAAGCTGTAGCACAAGCTGTAGTAGCATCACCATCTTTCAATGGTCTATTTTCTTTCTTAGCAGTCAACTTAGCATCTTGCAATTTTTGAACACAGAAAGAACACTTCTCTATAACACCTCTAGAACGAACAGTTACATCTGGATTTAAAACCATACGTGTTAAAGGTTCATTAAGTGAGCGAGTTACACCGGATAATGGTCCTTCATTTACCCACATACTGCCTACGCTATCATTAAAACTATCTGCAGCTTGATAATCATACCAGTTAAATCTACGTACTTTATAAGGGCAGTTGTTTGCACAATAACGAGTACCTATACATCTATTATAGGCCATTTGATTTAAACCTTCTGATGAGTGGTTAGTAGCTGCAACAGGACAAACGTTTTCGCATGGTGCATTGTCGCAATGTTGACACATCATTGGTTGATAAACAATATCAATTTTATCAGGATCTAGAAGAGTTGGACCTTCTTGAGCACCACCTTGTATCATTTCGGTATATGTAAAATATCTATCTATTCTTAACCAATGCATTTCTCTAGAACGTATAACCTGATCTTTACCTACTACAGGTACGTTATTTTCTATATTACAAGCTGTAACACAAGCTCCACAACCAATACAAGAGTTTAGGTCTATGGTCATAGTCCAGTGGTGGCCTGCCTTTTCATGTTCATTGTATAGGGTTACCATCAATTCTTGAATGTGAGCTCTGTCAGTATTTCCAGCTGATGGATTAGCTTTATACTCAGGGAGAGTAGTTTCTTTTACAACCAAACGTTTCTTTATTCCACCTAAACCTTTCAAGGTTATGTTGTGGTGAGTTTGAGTGATAGCGAGTTCGTGTATTTTTGAAGTTTTCTCAATAGTAGCATTAGCGATATATGAAAAATTATTTCCTACTAATGCAGCCATAGGATAAGCATTTACTCCCACTTTTAGCTCATCATGATTAGCTACTGTTTTTCCATACCCTAAAGCAATACCAAAAGATCCATTAGCTTGCCCAGGAACAGCAACTGCTGGCAATTCCACTGATTTACCGTTTGCTGTTACTTTTACTATGGTATATTTTTTAAGTTCTAAATCATTCAAAATGTCATTTTTCTTAGCCCACTCTACTGGCACTGTCAATACATTATCCCAGCATGCCTTAGTAATTGGATCTGGTAATTCTTGTAAGAAAGGATTATCAGCCCAAAAACCATTTCCAGCAGAAACCGATTCGTAAAGTTTTACTTGAATATCACCACCTTTAGCATATTTTGATGATACTTCTGAAAGCGCTTGGTCTGCACTTCCTGAAAAAGATGGTTGAGTTAAAGTGGCATTAGTAACAACTTCCCCATCATGAATAGCTACATCCCAAAATCCTTCAAAACCAGATACTTTAGTTTGGTTTGGATAAACAGAGGCTTGGCTATTTGCTTGTAGAAATGTATAATAATCTTCGTTTAGTCCAGCCCATTTTAATAATGTAGATTGAGCTTGACGAGTATCAAACAATTTCGAAATAGTAGGTTGAGCGGTGTTATATACTCCTACTTTTGGAGAGAAATCATTCCAAGATTCTAACCAATGTGAGTCTGGGCAAACAAATGTGCAACTCTCAGAAGTTTCATCCATTCTATTGCTGAATGAAATAGAAACTTTAGCCTCTTTTAAAGCTTCAGCTAACTTAGCTGCATTTGGTAAAGTCAATAATGGATTTGACTCATAAAATAATACTGCTTTAAAAGTACCGTTATTTAGACCTTCGATTAATTTATCGCCAGCTTTATCATCACCTTTTTTGGTATTATAGGCATTAGCAAAAGAAATAGTGTTGCCATAATTCCCTAACGCTTGATTAATAGCATTTACCAGTACTTGAACGCTTGCATCATTTGAACCACAAACAACTAAAGACGAACCTTTAGCCGCTAATAGTGCTTTAGCTGCTGCTGCAACTTTAGGGTTTGATGGTGTACCTGTACCTGTTACTGCTTTATATAAATCAGCAATTGCTAAATTTTCTTCGTTTGGCTTTACGGTAACACGTGTATCTGCATTAGAGCCTGTAAGTGTTAAGACAGATTCTATTTGAATATGATTTGACATATTAGGTTTATCAGCAGTTACTTTTCTATTTTTCGCCCAAGCAGATGCAAACTCATCTGGAGATAACCAAGATGACAAAAAATCACATCCAACTGATACGATAACGTTAGCTTTGTCGAAGCTATAAGATGGTATAGTTCTTACACCAAAAGTTTCCTGATTAGCATCTAAAATACCAGAATAAGAAATAGCATCATAAACTAAATGATCTGCATTATTGGCAGTTGCAAAAGCTTCGATAGCTTTGTTAGTACTTGGTGAAGGTAAAGTAGATGAGAAAATTGCTACCTTTCCGCCAGATTCTTTTACATCTTTCAAAATAGCAGCTATTTCGGTATCAACCTTTTCCCAAGTTAGCTTTTCTTTTCCTTTTCTAGGGCCAGTATATCTTGCTCCATCATATAAACTAACCACAGAAGCCTGAACACGAGCACTAGTACCTGATCCAGAAACTACAGAAAGTTTATTAGCATCAATTTTTATAGGACGACCCTCTCTTGTTTTTACTAAAACTGGAGCAAAATCCCCTCCTTGAAACATAGTAGTAGCATAATAGTTAGCTACACCTGGAGTAACTTCTTCTGGTTTCAAAGCATATGGAATAGAGCGTCTAACTGGCATTTCACAAGCTGAAGCTATAGCAGCTGCCGTAACACTAAATCCTAACATTTTTAAGAAATCTCTTCTATTGGTTTTAGCCTCAGTAGAAATAGGTTCTTTTATAGATGCTAGAATAGGGAGGTCATCACTAAACTCTTTATCTAACTGCTCAACAAATCCTTTGGATTGTTCGAGTTCTTCTATTCCTTTCCAGTATGTTTTTTCCATATAAGGTGAAATTCTATGTTTTTCTAATGAAATATGATATTAATAATGACATTTAGCGCACTCAGTACCTCCGATTGACTCTACAGTTACTTTGTCAATTGATTTATTTTTCAATTTTTCGTGTAGTTTCTCATAAGTACTATAATAGTTGTTTGAAGCGAATTGTACTTCAGATTGGCGATGGCAATTTACACACCATCCCATAGAAAGAGGAGCATATTGATATACTTCTTTCATTTCTTGTATAGGACCATGACATGATTGACAAGCCACTTTACCTGCTACTACGTGTTGTGCGTGGTTAAAGTAAACATGATCAGGTAAATTATGAATCCTAACCCATTCTACAGGTTTAGCTGGACGAACATAATCTCCTTTTACAGGATCCCAACCTACCGCATCGTAGATTTTAGCTATTTCAGTAGTTCCGTATTCAGGTCCTTTTTGAACGTTTTTATGACAATTCATACATGTGTTAAGCGATGGAATACCTGCAGCTTTTCCTTTTGCAGCAGAAGTATGGCAATATTGACAATCAATTTTATGCTTTCCAGCGTGCAATTCATGGTTGTACTTAATAGGTTGTGTAGGTTGATAACCTTGTTGACGACCTAATTTTATCGATCCATCACCTAAATAAAAACCTAGTGCAACTAAACCAACTAAGACTCCGAAAACTTTAAATTTTCTAGACTTCCAGAAAGGTAGCTTAGCTTCTATAACTTCTCCTCTTGCTTTTGAAGTTACTTCCTCTAGTTTTTTTGTAACTGCAAAAAGAATACCTGCCAAAACAACTAACAAAGATAAAAATAACCAAAGTACGGTATTGCTTTCTTTCTTAGGTGTAGCAGAAGATGTAGCGGTACTAACAGCAGCTAAAGGAGCAGCTCCCAAATCTGAATTATCTACATATAAAAGTATTTTCTCTATTTCATCATCTTTTAAAGAAGTGAATAGATTCATGGCAGATGGAGCCCAATTACTCATTTCTACAGCATAAGGATATTTGGCACTTACTGGTTCGTTCCAGTTCTTAATCCAAATCTTTAACCAATCCTTGCCAGACTTTCCTTGGTATTCGCCTGCCGCTTCCCAACGAGCAGTGACTCCAGCCAAAGCTGGTCCAGTTCCATTCTGCTTTGGATTGTGGCATGCTGCACAATTGGCTTTAAATAATGCCTTACCTTCCTTTACAGCTGCTTCATCTACTGCATGAGCAGATGTGCTGAAAAGTAATAATAGAGCGAAAAACGCATTCAATAATGGATGTCTTGAAGCTTGTTGTTTGAAGTATGTATTTACCATCTTTAGATGAATTGTCATAAAATTGTCAAAAGACGTGGCAAATATATGCTTGAAAAATTTAAAAAAACAAGAATAATGTCATAAATATTTTTTGTGAATAGGACAATGGTATAAAGGCGTAAATGATAGATTTTACAATACTTTCAGAACTATTTTTAATCAATCTAAATTGAATTAGTTATCCACAACAAGCTGCTTCGTGTCAAAAAAACTTGAAGACATGCTCATTTTGAAAAACAAAAATCTTTTTTATTAGATGATTTTGATTGAAAAAATCATTTCCAGTTTTAGAAACGCTACTTCAAAATCAAACTTTAGAAACACAATTTAAAGAGTTAATCTCTTTATTCATTTCCCTATCAGTGTTTACATTTTTTAGTGATTCCATTTTCTTTTTTTGTCAAGTAAATCCATATTTTCCAGAATCTACTATAAAAATCAACGTATAAAATCAATCATCGTTTAGTAAAAAAAATATTTTTGGGGATGAACAAAACAAATAGACTTAAAATAGCCATAATTTGGGATGTCGTTTTTATCCTCATCATACTCATTAATATTCACCTTATAATTTTTGATAGTTTATTTGAGGTAAAAATCTTATCACAGCTTCTACAAAATGCTGTACCAACCTTTCACAATTGGTATGCTTCTAACATTCATGAGCACTTCAAACTTATAGATTTAGGATTCGTAGCAGTCCTTTTAACTGAATTTTTGATCAGATGGGGGATAGCGATATATCGAAAAAGCTTTGATGCTTGGTATTTTTTTCCATTTTTTTATTGGTATGATTTAATAGGATGTGTTCCAATAGCAGGGTTTAGATGGCTTAGACTTCTCAGGATTTTTTCACTTATGATTAGGCTGGATAAGATTGGTGTAATTTCATGGAAAAAACTTGGTATCTACAAAACCTTCGGACGATATTCTAACATACTAGTAGAAGAAGTATCCGATCGAGTGATTGTAAAAGCACTAGAGGGTGTAAAGCAAGAAGTAGCCAAAGGAAATCCAGTGACAGATCAAATCATCAAAGAAGTTATCAAACCACAAAGCACAGAGCTAGTAAAATGGATATCGCATAAAATACAAGTGGTCACAGCAAATGTATACAGCGACAGAAAAGAGGATATTAAAAAGTATGTTGATAAAAGACTGAATGAAGCAGTAAGAGTAAACAAAGAAGTAAAATTGATAAGTAAAATCCCTCTACTTGGCGATCAAGTGAGCGGTATGCTTGAGCACGCCATTAGAGATATTGTATTTAATGTCATTGATGGCTTATTTAAAGACTTACAAGAAAATAATCAACCTTTAACTGAGGAGCTTGCTCGAATTTCAACTGACTTATTTACAATAATAGAAGATGATAAAGACCTCAATCAAATCATTGAAAAAATTATCAATGAAAGTATAGACATTGTGATAAAACAAGTGGAAATAAAAGAATGGAAGCAGGAATAAACTACTCTCGGAGAGTTTCATCTATCATAACTAGAGAGGCATTCACAGGATTTTTTCTGCCAACTACTCCTCTTGGAAGTTCAGCTTTATAAGTTGACCAATTAGGATCTACTCCCCCCCTAGCATCTGGCTTATAATAATCTGTGGAAATAATCTGAGCTCCAGATGATAGTGCCAAGTTTAAACGCGAATAATCACCATCTCGAGCTTCCTGAAATACATCAGAACGTGTACGCACGATATATCCTTGCTCAACGCGTTGGCGAATAGTATTTTGTGCAGAAACAGGATCGTTATAAATCATAAAAACTGAAAAGGGATTTATATTTGTCTCATAAGTAAACATTACCCTTCCACTCAGCATAGAACTACTAGATTTATAAAAAGGAGTAAGCTGTCCTTGCAAAATAAAAAAAATCTTTCCCCTGCATTCACCAAGTCTTGGCCACTTTTGAGTAGTTACTACTTCATTTAATGTTGCTAAATTTCCTCTCAATAAATCTGGTGTGATAATACCTTTTAAATCGTGACCAAAAATAGATTTAAACTCTTCATCAATTTTGTTCACTGCATCTGCATCAAATGGTAATGCCGATCTAAAGCCTAACTGAGCCAATGTTGCTTCATCGCCTGGAGACTCAGACTTTGTTTCTATATTAACAAAAAGAGGGAGATGATTAGGGTGGGCCTTGGACCAGTCTTTTATAGCTTGTAATGATTGCTTAAAGGCAAAATAATGAGTCTTGTAATCTACATCTTTTATGTGCAACACTTTGAAACCTGGCGATAAAAGAGAAGGCTCTCCACTTGACTCTGGTAAGTTCACAAATGAATTCATTTTCCTGTTGTAAAAATCACCCCCTACCGGATCGTTGTAAATATCAATTTCAAGTCCTCGGATATTATAATTACTCATTTGAACATCAAAATTTTCATGAGTATAATCTAAATCAGCAGGATCTAAATTAGAGGGCAACAAAGAACCAAGTGTTCCCAAAAATTTGATAATAGTATCTTCAGTCCTAATTTTATAGCTGTTGTGGCTTGCCAAAATTTGTATTTGATTTACCGACAAACTATCATTTTCGACTAAGTAAACATCTGCTTTACTTTTTTCTTTTTTACAAGAAGGTAAAATAAATAAACCTATAGAAATACTAACTGACAATAATATCTTATTCATTTTTTAAATTTAAAACCTATCTGAAAATCAGAATCTTACTCTAGGATGAAAAAATTTCAATCACAAAGTGAAGATATTCTTAATTTAAAGTTAAGAATTAAATTTAATAACTACAATCAATTAGTGAATTAAAGTTACACTACCCATTCTTCGGATTGTTTGCCCATTAAAAAATGTAGCAGTAGCACTTAAAACATAAACCCCTGGAGGTTGCATTTCACCCTTATATTTTCCATCCCAACCTTGAGTCATACTAGTAGACTCAAAAACCTTTTCTCCCCAACGATTAAATATACTAAAACGCACTGTTTCTACACCTCTTCCAAAGACTATATATATATCATTATTGCTATCTCCATTTGGTGTAAACGCATTGGGATAATAAAAAGCAAACTCTTCGTCTATATATATATTTATCAAATCTGTAGCCACACAACCTAAGCTATCAATGTATCTCACAAAATAAGCTATAGTATCATTTGGAGTAGAAATCGGTGTTTGACAATTAGAACAAGATAAAAACTCTGTAGGTGTCCAAACATAGTTTCCTACTCCTGAACCACCGTTAACTATTGAAGTTAGCAAAACTGATTCTCCACTAAAAATAGTAGTATCCCTTCTAAGATTAATGGATACTGGAGGGAAAATTTGAACATTTATTGAGTTTACAGCACTACAGCCATTGGCGTCAGAAACTGTGACGGTATAAGTACCAGAATTAATTATTGTAATTTCTTGAACCTGTTCATTAGTACTCCAAGCAAAAGTTAAGCCTGGGTTGCCAGCATTAATCCTAAACGATGTGCCACAAATTACAGTATCTTGCCCTAAAGAAACAATAACTGGAGAAGGAGAAGATATGACAGTAGAAAGTACTAAAGAACATCCCAAGCCATCAGTGATAGTGACCGAATAGGTATTTGATGCTAATCCTGAAAGAGAAGAGCCCTGAAGACCTTGAATACTCCAACTATATTGATAATTTGGCAATACATTGTTAAGAACAATACTTCCATCATTAGCTCCAAAACAGGATACATTTTGAGAAGAAATTGTTGACAAAATTGGGCCAGAAGCAACAAGATTTAAACCAACGGTATCTCTACATCCATTGCCATCTATTACAAAAACTTGATAAGACCCTTGTGGCAAACTAGAAAACTGTCCACTTCCATTTTGAGCTCCATTAGACAATACATACTGATAACTTCCAATTGGTAACACACTGATAGTAATTTGTCCATCATTATTATTACAACTTGGATTTGTTACCACACCCGAGGCATCAGGACGTGTGCCAGCTAGTATAGTTCTGCTTCCAGTAACAACACAGTTATTTGCATCTGTAATGGTGAAACTATATGGGCCAGGAGATAGATTTGATTGTGATGCACTATTTGGTAATGAAGGACTCCATGTATAGTTAAGTTGGCCAGTTCCTCCCGATGCTGTAACGGTTATACTTCCATTATTTTCTCCAGTACATCTTTCATTCGTTACTTGTACATTATTGATTGTTGGTGCATTAGGATTTGATAATGAAAATATAGTATCAATGGAACAACCTTGAGTAACATCAGTAAGTGTAAGATTATAGTTACCAGCCGATAAATTTGAAACATCTTCAGTGGATTGCCCTCCAGGTTGCCAAGCATAAGTATAGTTTCCGCTACCTTGAGACACAGTCACATTTATAGCTCCATTATTTATGCCACAGTCAGGTTGGGTCAACGCTGCACTTAACGTTAAATTACAGCATAAAGGACCAGCTACAATACTAAACCAAGCT
>JBIKJU010000006.1:0-29395 GCA_044360745.1 Chitinophagales bacterium | reverse complement strand
TTATCTGTGGTCTATGGGAGCAACAGGAACTACAATTTCTGTAACAACAGGAGGAACTTATCGCGTCACTGCAACTACAAATTGTGGAACAGCATCTGCCTCGTTTACTATAAATCAGCGCTCTTCCCCTACTACTCCTGTCATTACTGGCGACACTTCGGTTTGTCCGGGAGGTGCAACAACATTAAGTTTATCTGCAATCTTAGGGCATACCTATGCTTGGTCTAATGGTGCTTCGGGAGTATCAGCACCAGTAGCGGCAGGCACATTTACAGTTACGGCTACCAATGTTTGTGGCACGGTAGCCTCAGCGCCATTTACGGTTTCACAATCTAATAGCGCTAATACACCGTTAGTTGTTGGCGATACTGCTGTTTGTGCAGGGGCATCTGTAGTATTAAGCATTGGTAATCTTTCATCAGGAACTACCTATGCTTGGTCTAGTGGAAGCACATCTGATACTGCTAGAGTTGGAGCAGGCATATATTCGGTTACAGCAACTTCTACATGTGGCACAGCGGCATCTAGCGCTTTTATTGTAGTACAAAAGCAATCTCCAACTATGCCGATGATAGGCGGGAATACAAGTTTTTGTGAGGGAGATAGCACCACCCTTTCTGTCTCAAATCCCGTAGCTGGAAATACCTATACTTGGTCTAATGGAGTGACAGGTAATAGCATCATGGTAAAAACAGCAGGAAGCTATACCATTAGCGCAAGCACTAGCTGTGGGACGATGTCTTCTACTGTAAGTGTAACTCAAAATCCAAACCCAATTGTTACAATTTCGCAAACAGGTTTTATCTTAAAAGCAAATACATCAAATTCGGTTAATTTCAAATGGTATAGAAATGGAAATCAAATAAATGGAGCAATTGATTCAAGTTACGTTGCTACACAAAATGGAAGTTATACTGTAGAGGTCGAAGATGCTAATGGATGTATTGGTACATCAAATTCTGTAAATGTTACTGGTGTGTCTATATCTGAACAAGAAGCGAATAGATTTTCTATCTACCCCAACCCTGCCAACAATTTCCTAAAAATAGATATTGAAGAAAATACCAATGCTACCATCGAAATCATTGATGCTTTGGGCAGAGTTTTCATTCAATCAGAAATAAATGAAAAAGAAAACACAATCAATGTGTCTCAACTTCCATCAGGAGTTTACATTTTAAGTCTTCAAAGTAACGGAGTCTTTCAAAAGAAACTTTTCACCAAAAATTAATTTTATTATCATTGTAAAAAAAGCATCATGAAAAAGCATTTTACTCTAGCCGCATTTGCATTAACAGCAGTAGGTATTATCCAATTTGCTGAGTTAACTTCTAGACCAGCAGCTACACCTAACGGTGGATATGCTGGAGAACCAGCTGGAAACCGAACATGTGCTTCATCTGGCTGCCACAGCGGAACACCCACAACTGATGCTACACAGTTTACACTCAAAATGGCCACTTCTTTAGCGGATCTTCAAAACGCAAGTTCTACAGTTTCGTCTACTACCACATTTATACCAAACACTACTTATTACATGTCGCTACAGCTAAATGGAACAGCTAGTAGATATGGGTTTTCCCTTTCAGCTTTAGACAATGCTAATGCGCAAGCTGGTTCATTTACAGTGACTAATGCCACCTCAACAGCTACTGTAACAGGAGCTACAGGCATCACCAACATGAGCCACAAATCAGCCAATACTACAAAAAGCTGGGTGTGGCAATGGACTTCTCCTAACTCATTATCTGCTGTAAATTTCTATTATGCTGGAATGCTCTCAGATGGCGCAGGTGGTTCAGACAATGATGTCGTATATAAAAGCAGTGTGGGCATCAATGGCACAAATAGCATAAAAGAAAGTTTTGGAAGCGTTTCTTCTCTTCAGGTTTTCCCTACACAAACTATGGCTAAAGTAGCGGTAAATATTTCATTAGAAAAAGCAGAAATAGCTCAAGTTTCATTGGTAAATCTATTGGGACAAACTACAAAAGTATTAGCTACTGAAAAACTAGAAACAGGAGACAATAATGCGGTATATGACCTCTCTGATGTTCCACGAGGTAATTATATTTTAGTGGTGAAAGCGGGGAATACTGTTGTCACAAAACCAGTAATTAAACTTTAAAAAAGAATAAAATGAGAAAGTCAATTTTTGTTATCTGCATTTCCTTATTTTCTATAGGATTGCTTACACAATGTGCTAAAGATAAGGCTCCTGAGCCAGACAAATGTAATGTGTCCTCGCTGAGCTATAATGTTGATGTAAAGCCAATTTTGGATACAAAGTGTGCTACGCCTGGATGTCATGATGCTGCTACTAATACTAGCGGGTATGACTATTCCAATTTTAACTCAGCCAGGGCAGGTGGAGATGCTTATATTTGCAAAATAAAGGGTAGTTGTGGCTCTATTATGCCGCCTTCTGGAAAAATGGCAGACTCTTTGATATGTATTTTAGAAGGGTGGAAAAATCAAGGCTACCCCAACTAAAATTAATATAGATGAAAACACTATTTTTTGCAATTGTCTTTGCCGCTTTTCAAGTGGTATCGGCACAAAGTTTTGTAGATACTAAAGGAAAGGTTCACTTTTTTTCTAAAACCCCTGTAGAAGATATTGAGGCGGTTTCTAAGCAAACGGTTTGTGCTCTCAATACCGAAAACAAAAAGATATTTGCGAAGATACCCATTAAGTCGTTTGAGTTTAGGGATAAATTGATGCAAGAGCATTTTAATGAAAACTATTTGGAGTCTGATAAAATCCCATTCTCTTCACTCGATGCTATAATCAATGAAAATATAGACTTTACAAAAGATGGCACTTATGAAGTAACACTAAAGGGGGTTTTAGACTTGCATGGTGTGAAAAATGAAGTCGAAATACCAGGAAAGTTAATTGTAAAGAATGGAGTACCAACCTCAGCCACGGCAGAGTTTACAGTAGCGCTAAAAGACTATAAAATAAAAGTACCAAAAATAGTGGCTTTCAACATCGCTGAAACGATAAAAATAGATGTAGCGTTTGAGTTTGTGAAATATGAGAAGAAGTAGTTTTTAAAGCTACTGTTCTTACCTACTTATTGATTAAAAGGATTGACTAAAAGTCAAAAATTAATGGTCAAACATAAAAATTTGACTAAATTTGTTTTAATAATCAAATCAAATAAAGCCCATGATTTTCAATAAGACTTTAATCACTTTATCTTTCTTTATTTTTGCCGGTTCGGTCTTTTCACAACAAGACTTGGTGGATGGAATTTTTGAAGAAAAAAAGCCTAAGCGCGAATATGTAGCTTACACGTTTAAGACTACAAGAGTGATTTCCGGACATTCAGTAGAAACGGTGAAAAAGAATGCTTTAGATTTTAGAGTGGGACACCGATTTGGCGATATAGCTGTGCCAGGGATAAGTGGTCATACGCTCGGAGGTATAGATGCCGCATCTGATATTCTTATTTCGCTGGAGTATGGTATTCTTGATGACCTTACTGTAGGGATTGGGCGTACTAAAGGAGCTGGTCCATTCAAAGAATTGTATAATGGTTTTGTAAAATATAGAGCGTTAAAACAAACTGAAGATTTTAAAATTCCGATGACTATTACATTTTTAGGCAATGGTGTTGTTTCCTCTCAGCGCAATGATCCTTTTGTGGGTGGACAACGACTAAAAGGACAGCCTGCATCGCATCGGTTTTCGTATATGCTACAAAGTTTGATAGCTGTAAAAGCTACTTCATGGCTTTCTGTACAGCTTTCACCTACCTTTTTGTGGCGAAATTATGTACCACACAATGACCAAAACGGTATGTTTTTTCTTGGATTTGCATCGCGAGCAAAATTCACCAAACGCTTCGGCATGGTGTTTGAATATTTTTTGCCGATTACAGCTAAAGGTGGCACCTACAGAGAGTATTTTCCGATGTTGAGAGGGCGCACAAGCGATGCTGGAAAACCGAATTTTTCAGGCTATTTCCCTGCTTTGAATATTGGCTTTGAATTTGAAACAGGAGGTCACGTATTTCACGTAAATCTAACTAATAGCGAGGCTCTCGTAGAAAATGATATGCTTCCTTACACAGCCAAAAACTGGGCACAAGGGCAGTTTCGATTAGGCTTTACGATTTCTCGAATCTTCCAGTTTGGCAAGGGAGGTACATTTAGTAAATGGGGAAAAAAGAATAAAGAGAAAGGGTAGTTTTTTTAATCTTTCAATCTTGGTTTTACCCATACCAAAGCCCCAACTGCAGCTATACAAACTAGCGAAAATACAGCTACCGAATAGGCTATGTTTTCTCCATGATGAAAAAAAGGTATAGTAAAAATACTCGTGAGTAATAAACGAAATAGCACATTAGTCATAAAAAAAACGCTGCTAGCCCTGCCGATAGTGTGGTTAGGAATTTGTTTGAAAATATAAGAAACTCTTTGAATGCGAATAGCGGCATTGGCAAAGCCAACAATAAAGAAACTAATAAAAAACAACAGTAAATTAGTATTGAATAGCTGAAAGCCAAACATTAGTGCAGAAATAGCTGAGAGGATGATAATGCCATCTATCGTCTTCACAGAACGAAAGACTCGAGCAGTAATAAAGCCAGCTACCAAAGCCCCACCAGAAAACACCATATCGCTCCAAGCATATACTGCTCCGCCAGCATGCAAAAAGTTTTTAACATAAATAGGATTGGTGAGGGTTGCTTGTAATAAGATGCATACAAAAACAGCTAAACTCGCATTGCCAAAAACAAACAAAGCGGGATGCTTGCGCAAATACCCAAACCCCGATTTTAGTCTATCTGTAAGCGATGCGGTATCAACCACTTTATTGGGATTGGGAGTAAGGGTAATTTTATAAACCAAATAAAGAGCAATAAGGTAAGTGACAGCATCTATCAAAAAAAGCTGATGGATCGGTATTGCTTTTATAGCGGGAATAGCGAAAGACCCCCAATTTGTAGCGCTTACACCACTGATGAGAATTGCAGCTATACCCCCAGAGATAGTCCATGTTAGCTGGCCTTGTACTTCTAATTTTGAGGTCACTTGAGTATACTGATCAGCGGGTGTGATTTCTTGTGCTAATCCATAAAGTGCAGGGAAATGAATATTGTAAATAAAATAGGTGGTGGCATACACTATTGTCGGAAATAACCAATGATATGAAGAGCCAAAAAAACCAAATATACCTGCTCCTCCTAACACCACAAAACCAACAATATTTATCCAAAGAAAAATTTTCTTTCGATTATATCTATCTACTAATGTGCCCGCAAAAAGCCCCCAAAAAATAGATAATAACGTGATAGTGAAATATATTTTTTGAAATAAAACTGGCTGGGAAACAATATCTGTAAAATACCAAGGCACAGCCAACATAGTGATACCTTGTGATATACCAGATATGAAGTTTGCTAATAAAAGAAGAAAAATGGCTTTTTTCGAATTCATGAAAGAGTCCGCAAAAATGATGTAAAAAACGAGTTTCCGCAATTTTTTTACAAAAGGTTTTCGTTTAGTATATACTAAGTTTTATTGAATGTGTGATTGTCATTAAAGAAATTTTTGTGCAAATGCAATAAGTCTGCTATTTTTGTGCCCCGTGTATAAAAAGCCAATTGTCAACAAACTTTTATTAATAGGAGCAGTTTTTTTGCAACTAAGCGTTTTTGCGCAAACTACCGAAATCCGCGGACGTGTACTAGATGGTAAAACCAAAGAGCCACTGTCATACACCAATGTGCGAATTAAAGGAACAATAACTGGTACCACTACAGATGAAGGAGGATTTTATTTTTTGCGAACACCAGAAAAAAGCGACTCTATTGTTTTTTCATATTTAGGATATCCGACTAAAACAATCAAAATTCAACGAGGCGCTATCCAAGAATTGAATGTTGAGCTAGGATCAGAAGATGTATCGCTAAATCAAGTGGTAGTAAAAGCTGGAAAACGCAAGAAATATATAGATACTACAGCCAATTTTGTGTATGCTCAAGTACGCGATAATAAAAATAAAAATCGCGAGAAAAACATTGAAAGCTATACCCTTGAGGAATACAATAAGTCAGTTGTAGGATTGCTTAACCCCAATGCTAAGTTTTTAAAATGGAAGATATTTAAACCATTTCGATTTGCTTTTGAAAACAAAGACACATTTGAGGAAGGAAAAGTGTTTTTGCGAGCTATAATGAAAGAAGATTTGGTAGATGTATATTATCGAAAAAAACCGGAAGGTCTCAGACGATTTACCAAGGCTACACAAATCACTGGAGTAGAAAATACAAGTATTAGCGAATTAGCGAATGGCACCTTTGAAACAATAGATGTGTATGATAATTTATTTGTGATAGCTGGGAAATCCTTTGTGGGGCCGTTTGCTCCAGGGGCCTTGCTTACCTATAGATATTTTCTTACAGACACTGCTAAAATAGATGATCGGGTTTCATACAAGCTACATTTTGTTGGTATATCAAAAGTAGATTTGGCCCTAAAAGGATATGCATGGATAGATTCAGCCACATGGGGGGTCCAGTCTATTTATTTCAGACCAAACGAAAAGAGTAATCTCAATTTTATTTCCGATTACAGTATTTCACAGCAATTTAAATTAGTTAAAGAAAACACTTGGATGCTCAACAATGAGTTTTTGCAATCTGTGGGTAGTGTTTTTAAACGGAAAAACGCCATGTCTGTTTTGCTCCAAAAAACATACGAACGGAGAAATATTAAATTGGATGTGCCACTAGAGGATACTCTATTCCGCAAATCAGAGAAAGAATTTATAGCCCCCAACGCCCGCAAGTATTCCAGGGATTATTGGGATGAAAACAGATTTATACCACTCAACCGTTTTGAAGAAAAAGTAATTTTCATTCATGATACATTTCCTAAGGTGCCAGCTTATAAGCGATGGATGTGGACGCTAAAATTACTCACTACAGCATACTTTGAGGCAGGACCGGTAGAATTTGGAAGATTCTACAAATTTGCCAGTAAAAACAACATAGAAGGATGGCGGCTTCGATTTGGAGCCCGAACCAACAGAAAGTTTTCGGAAAAGGTAAATCTGCAAGGATATGTGGCGTATGGCACACGAGATAAAGATTGGAAACACGAGGCTACAATAAAAATAGTACTCCCATCTCGAAACGACAATTGGTCGATGTTGACGATTTATAATAAATACGATTTGAATGTACTCGGACAGGAAAATCCTCTTTTAACTTTCGACAACATTGTGACCCTCGTTAGAGGTCAGTTATTGACAAGAATGATGAAGATACGAGAGACACATATTGACATTGAGCAAGAGTGGGCAAGGGGCTATTCAAGTATCATGTCTATAGACAATAGGACTTATTTTCAAATCCCTGGTATATTTGATTTTAACACTATTCGCTCTGATGGGAAAATTAGAAATTTATCAAGGTTTAATACCACAGAATTTGGCATTGATACTCGTTTAGCACCAAAGAGTAGATACTATAAAGCGTTTGCATATAGATACTTTGTAAAAAATCAATATCCGGTATTTTTAGTTAGATATAACCTTGGTTTGTTGGATATGGATGATGGATACATTCGCCCCTATCATAAGCTCATGCTTACAGCACAGCAGCGATTGTCTTGGGTACTAGGCAGCACCAATTACGAATTTAAGGCTGCTAAGATTTTTGGACCTGCACCATACCCTATATCATATGTCACTGCCGGCAATTTTGGTATCATACTCGATCGAACAAACTTCAACATGCTTCGTGAGTTTGAATTTGTGACAGACCAATTTATTTCTCTGTGGATAGAGCATCATTTTGATGGTTTTTTCCTAAATAAAATTCCAATTTTAAACAAGCTTAGACTTCGAGAGGTGCTATATTTTAGAGGTCTGTGGGGAAGCTACAGTGGCAAAAATGCTTCTATTCTCTTTCCTCCTACCGATGTAAGGTCTCCCTCTAAAATACCTTATATGGAGGCTAGTTTTGGAATTGAAAATATTTTCAATATGTTTAGGGTAGATGCGATGTGGAGGCTCACCTATAGAAACACTCCCGGCACACCAAATTTTATGGTTAAAATCGGCTTTACACCAAACTTCTAAACCCCTCATTGATGATAGCGCTATTCGGAAAAACAGTTCACCAACGCAATGTCAATCACATTGTTTTCTTATTTGAAACTCTACGCAAAAACAAGCTGCAATTTTGTATAGAAGAGAAATATGCAAACATTCTTAAAGAAACCTATAAACTACAAATAGAGGAGCCTACTTTTTCAAACTATCAAGACATAAAAAGTGATACAGAAATGCTCATCAGTCTTGGGGGTGATGGCACTATTCTTGAAGCTATAACTTTTATAAAAGAAGCCGAAACGCCTATTCTTGGAATCAATTTTGGTAGGCTTGGTTTTTTGGCCAATGTGAGTGTAGAGCAAATAGAGCAAGCTATAGAAATAGTAGCTAAAGGGAAATACATCATCGACAAGCGAACCATTATAGAAATCAACAGCAACAATAAGCTTTTTGGAAATGTACCATACGCGCTCAATGAAATGACCCTACAACGAAAAGATCAATCGAGCATGATAACCATCAAAACGTTTTTGAATGGTGAACTGCTCAACTCTTATTGGGCAGATGGTTTGATAATATCTACCCCTACAGGCTCTACAGGCTACTCGCTGAGCTGCGGAGGTCCTATTTTATACCCTACTTCTAATAATTTTGTGATCACTCCAGTAGCTCCCCACAACCTAAATGTGAGGCCTATAGTAGTGTCTGATGATGTAATTTTATCGTTTGAAGTGTCGGGTAGAGAAAACAGTTTTTTGTGCACACTCGACTCTCGATTTGAAACGATAGACTCTTCTTTTCAAATAGCGCTAAAGAAAGCACCATTTAAAGCGAATCTAGTTCGTCTTACAGACATGAATTTTATTATAGCCCTCAAAACAAAATTGAATTGGGGAAGTGACCAGAGAAATTAAAAAATTTTCCTAAAAATCGTCATTTCAATATACATCTAAGGGAGGTTCTATGCCCATTGTTTTGTACTCCTCTCGCAGGTTCAAATGATAGCTCAATCTGTATAAGCTTTCTGAGTTGTCTATATCACCAGCTTTTTCTAAAAAATCCTGTGGTGAAAAAACACAATACTTTCTAAATAATGGATTATACAGATTGGCATAAATCTGAGCAAAGCGATCAATAATCTCAAACTCCTCAGCATCTAAAATTGGTATATCGGGATCAATCAAACTAAAGTAATCTTCTACGCGTTTTACGTTCCATGAAAACGAATATGGAACATCAATATGCTCATACTTTATTACCCAGTCTATTTCGTTCTGTTCAAAGATAAGATACTCCGCTTCAAAAACCGCTTCTTTTAAGACTTCTTGATGCTCTTCATAAAATTGAATAATTTCACTAACCAAAACATAATCTCTTAAAAAATCATCATGAGTATATACCACAAAACGGAAAGACTCTTCACTTAATATCTCTCTCAAATCTTTGTATTTATATACCCAGTTTTTGAGCATATCATAGGTGTAAACACCTTCGTAATACATCTTTAGATCTTCCTCTGCCTGTGCTACTTTTTGTAAAGCAATGAGGTAATCTGGCGTTTTTTGATAATCTACTTTTTCATCTTCACGGATGTCAAATGAAAATCTCTTTCCACGCCATGATACATATCGTATTGTAGAACATTTAAAACCAAAACATTCAAAAATGTCGGTGACCACACCATCTTTTTCTTCCATAATCAAGTCAATGGCATTATT
This sequence comes from Chitinophagales bacterium, assembly GCA_044360745.1. Classification (GTDB taxonomy): domain Bacteria; phylum Bacteroidota; class Bacteroidia; order Chitinophagales; family LD1; genus CALAYL01. The sequence goes on along the minus strand of JBIKJU010000006.1, from coordinate 19,604 downwards.
AGAAATGTTTCCAGTAAATCTAAACCCACAACTACCCTTGTTGGAACAATCAGAACTATCACATACACCAGCATCAGCCTCCAAGTACTTATCCATCGACTCTATAGATTGAAATTTCTCGAAAAGAACCTTCATCTTGCTCAAAAAGCACTCCTTCGATACATCTTGGTAGGTCTTTTCATCGCTAAGGAGAAGGTCTAGCATCGCCAAATCGAAGGAGCAGATAGCTTCTACTACACGTTCTTTATGTGTTTTCTGTTTCATTACGCTAAAAATAAAAATTGTTTTATGCCGAACGAAGAAAAGGCTCTGGTGTGGAAAAATTTTTGGCGAGAATACATGACATGATTATTTTTTTGACAGAATATTTTCTTTAGAAAATAGATATATAAACAAAACCGGCATCCCAAGTTTGCGGTATAAATACACTGCAATTACCAGAGCTAAAGAGACCCTACTTTCTTACTGATACGTTTTCTTTTTTCTCTCACCTCTGTCAAGGTACATATCTTACAACACCCCTATAATGGCTAATTATTGAGAGAAAAGTCACAATTTCATCAACTCAATAAAACATCACTTCTAGCATGCCCAAGTAAAAAAATAATTTTTCTTCTATCTTCACCTCTTAATGAAACAGACATCTATTGTATTCCTTTTTGTTTTAGCAAATCATTTTTTGTTTGCTCAAAATACCGACAGTATAGCCCAAAAATTGGTAGCCCAGATGACACTCAAAGAGAAAGTGGCAGAGTTGAGTGGCAGAGGCATCAATGCATATGGTGTATCAATGTTGATTACGCAACAAGTAAAGCCCGTAAAAGCTGGCGGAATAAAGCGACTAGGCATACCTGCTACTACTTTTTTTGATGGACCCCGAGGAGTGGCTGTTCAAAAAGGAGCTACTGCTTTTCCAACCACTATTTGTCGAGGAGCTTCGTGGGATATAGACCTAGAGCGCAGGATTGGCGAAGCCATAGGTGTTGAAATTCGTTCACTTGGCGGCAACTATTCTGGAGCTGTGTGCATGAATTTGCTGCGTCATCCAGCATGGGGCAGGGCGCAAGAAACCTATGGAGAAGATCCCCATCATTTGGGAGAAATGGCGACTGCTTTAGTATATGGAATTCAATCGAAAAATGTGCAGGCATGTGCCAAGCATTTTGCAGCAAATAGCATGGAAAATAATCGCTTTGGAGGAAATGTGATGATGGACGATCGTACTCTTCACGAAGTGTATTTACCACATTTTAAAAAAGTAGTGAAAGCTGGAGTAGCCTCTATTATGAGTGCATACAACAAAGTTAATGGTGAATATTGTGGGCATAATAAAGTGCTTCTGCAAGATATTTTACGCACAGATTGGGGCTTTCGTGGTTATGTAACCTCCGATTGGCAAGAAGGTGTTTTTGATGCTAAAAAGGGCATTAATGCAGGTATGAATATAGAAATGCCTTCACCAATAGCGTATAAGCTTTCAAAAATCAAAAAGGGCTTAACATCTGGGGATATATCAGTTGAGAGAATAGACAAGTTAACAACACAAATTATCCGAACAAAACTCAACTTTTTAGCACCAAAAGACAGCCAATATACAAAGGAAAAAGTTGGATGCTTAGCGCATAGGGATTTAGCACGTGAAGCAGCTGAGAAAGGTGCCGTTTTGCTCAAAAATGATAATCAATTATTGCCTCTTGATTTTTCAAAATTGAAGAGTATAGCAGTGTTAGGCTCGTTGGCAGATAAAAAGCAAACTGGAGATTTGGGCAGCAGTGCTGTGCGGTCGTTATATATAGTATCGCCTTTAGAGGGAATCAAAAAACTGGTCAATGAAAAATTTGAAGTATTGACAGCAAAACAAAATGACACCATCAAGCAAAATGAAATTTGTAGTAAAGCGGATGTAGTGGTGATCGTAGCTGGTACAACCTTTGAGGATGAGGGGGAGTATATGGGATTTGGAAAGCTTAGAGATAAAAGCAATCCCGACAAAAAAAGCCTGCTCGTAAAAATGGGGGTGGTGGGGCTAGGTGGTGATAGAAAAACATTAAAGCTGCATCAACAGGACATAGATCTTATTAAAAGAGCGAGTTCATTAAATAAAAATGTGATAGTTTGTATGGTAGCTGGTGCGGCTATAATGGTAGAAGATTGGCACAGCAGGACAGCAGCCATTATCCAACATTTTTATAACGGAATGGAGGGCGGCAATGCGCTTGCTAATTTGCTTTTTGGCAACGTAAATCCATCTGGGAAACTCCCTTTTACTGTGCCACAAAATGAAAACGATTTGCCAATATTCAATAGTTTCGATACGGTAGTGAATTATGGATATTATCATGGATATACGTATTTCGATAAACAGCATTTCCCCGTGAGGTATCCCTTTGGTTTTGGGCTTAGTTACTCTTCTTTTGATATTGCCCCACAAGCAATTCACAACAAAGAATATACTACAAACGATAGTATTTCTATTTCAGTAAAAATCGCCAATCTATCAGCTTTTAAAGGCGGTGAGGTGATACAAGTTTATGTGGGCTTTCCTCAGGAAGAAGTAGAAATGCCCTACAAATTACTGAGAGCATTTCAAAAAATATATCTAGATGCTAACGAAAAAAGAGAAATCAAATTTTTAATTCCTATATCAACCTTTTCTTATTTTGATACAATTTCCAAAACATGGAAAGTACCCAAAGGTAACTACAAACTCTTTATTGGTAATAGCTCGAAAGATGCTGAAAAGAACGTTATAGATTTTGAAGTAAAATAAAAATCTAATAGCGAATCAATTTTATAACTCTGTTTTTGCGGAGGTGATTTTTGATACTTCGAAGTATTTCAGATGTTTCAGTTTTAGGCTTGATGAGGTCTGCTAACATTTCTTTTTGATAGGGGATATTAGGGTCTATCCAAGACCAGCCTTTGTAAACTCCACCCTCAATCCATATGAGCGCTTGCTCATTTTTGTCCCGACCTTTTTCTACAATCAAAAGATTGGGGTGGGAGTAGGTAGTACTCAGCAATGCCTTTTCGAGTTGTTGGTTAAATTTCAACACTTTTTCGGTATCATCTGTTTGGTTAATGAGTTTATCATAATGAACATAAAACAACCCATCTTTCATGATTTTTTCTAATGTTTTATTGGCATACGATCTAGACGAAAAAGGTAAATGTATCCGTCCTTGTGCGGCTCTGTTAGTAGCTATTTTTAGCTGAGCTAAACCAAGGCTGTTTTGCTCGATAACGATAGCATGTGTAGAGGCTTTAGCTGAAGTTTTTTTACCTAAAATGGGTCGTTCTTCTTGTACTACTTCTTCTCTAATGAGTTTGGCTACGAGCTCGTTTCCTGTAGGGATAACGTCAATCAAATTAATAGCGTTGAAATGAGCATCATCTTTATATTCATTAAACCAATTTTGAATTTTATCAATAGCCTTTTTACGCATATTTTTAGAAGATTCGGCAGCAAAAAGTAAGCCATCTGCCGTTCTAAAAACAAGTACCCCCGTATCTGTAGGTATTGATAATACTTGATCTCGATGCAAAGAAGATGGTAGACAACGATCGTCTAGCCCTTGTTGAAGCAAGGCTTTAAGTGTGCTCTTGTCTGTGTCTTTTTGCATCAAAAAATGAAAGAGATGAACAGTAGCTAAGGTGTCGCCATAAGCTCTGTGCCTATTAAAATGGGGTATGCCAATTGCATCGCACAATTTGCCCAACGAAAAGGAGGAAATTCCACTCAACATTCTTCGAGCAAAAGTGATAGTATCTAAATATTGTGTTTCAAATCCAATTCCTGCCCTACTCATTTCACCGCAAATAATAGAATAGTCAAAACTAACATTGTGCGCTACAAAAATTTTCCCAGATAGCATAGAAAAAACTTTATCAGCTATAGCAGAAAAAACGGGTGCTTCTTTTACCATTTCATCACTGATGCCCGTGAGGTTGACGACATATGGATTAATCCGCTGTTCGGGATTGACGAGAGTCTGAAACTCAGAGATGATTTTATCTCCATCAGAAATAATAATGGCAACTTCGGTCACTCTATCTCCTCCTCTATGGTTACCCGTGGTTTCTACATCTACTATTGCGTACATAAAGGAAATGATGTCATATTTATTTTTAATTCAAAAAGTATGTTTGTTTGATAAACAAATTTTTATTTTGTGCCAAGTTATGAAAAGCAAAGTACTACTTTTTTTTATTTTGATTACAAATCTTTTGTTTTCTCAAGTAGATAGTACATTGGTTAGTCCTGTTTTAGACACTGCCATTGTTAAGAAAAAAAAGCCAACCACTCATCATTTCTTTTTCCAACCAGAGGGTCAGTTTGCTTTTATTTTTAGTAAACCCTCCATGATTTTTGGAATTGGTGTAAACTGGCTAATTAATGGAAAAATATATATTGGAGCAAGGTACAACCATGTATCAACACCCGTAAACATTGTTAAGCTTTTGCCTTTAATAGATAAAAGCGGAAATGTAGGCGCAAAAAGCCAATCAGCTAGTATATATATCGGATATATAGCATGGTCACAAAAGAGGTTTTCTTTTAATCCAGAGCTATCAATTGGGTGGGCTGATTGCCGATTTTTCGATCCTTCAGTAAATCAAGACAAGCGTTTTAATTATGCCATAGTTATACCTTCTATTAATGGAGTGTGGAATGCACATAAGGCTGTAAAAGTTGGTGTTGGTATAAACGCAAGAGCGGTTTTTGGAGAAAACTATTATAGAGTAAAAAGCTATAGAGTGGGAGGAGTGGGAGCAGGAGTGTTTTTAAGAGTTGGAAAATTTTGGTAAATTCTTTTCAATAAATATAATGCAAAAAGTAGAACATATCGGCATAGCCGTGAAAGATATCGTAGCATCAAATGCTCTTTTTTCATCGCTGCTTAATATCTCACCATACAAACAAGAGGAGGTAGAATCTGAAAAAGTATTAACTTCTTTTTTTCAAGTTGGAGAAACAAAAATAGAGCTTTTAGAAGCCCAATCAGAAAATAGTGCTATCGCTAAATTTTTAGAAAAGAAGGGCGAAGGGATACACCATATCGCTTTTTTAGTGGAGGATATTTATGTGGAGGCAGAGAGGCTTAAATCAGAAGGTTTTATTCCTATCTCAAAAACGCCAAAAAAAGGCGCAGACAACAAACTTGTTTTCTTTTTTCATCCCAAATCCACTAATGGGGTATTGATAGAGTTGTGCCAGGAAATAATCGCATAAACTTGAATTATTGAACGAGTCTGTGCAACCAATCAAAAAAAAACATCATCTGATTATTGTTTATAACAAGAAATAAATTACTTTTATAAGTCAAAACTTAACCATTTTATCATGAAAAGCTCTTTAATTCCAAAGCTTCTATTTTCTGTAGTTCTTTTTATTCCTGTTTTTTTCGCAAGTGCACAAACTGTACCAGTTTGTGATACTAATGCTATCAATACAGCTATGGCTGGAGCTGGATACTCGCGACTTTGGGTACAAGGTCAGCCATGTAGTATGTATTTTTACAACAATGCTAATCAATCTGCAAATGATGCACGAGCATCTGCTAACGCATTAGGAGTAAACTTGGTAGCGATGCAAGACGCTACTGAAAATGCCGCTGTAACTGCCGCTCTTCAAGCAGCAGGTTTTGGTAGTGCTGTGGTTTGGATTGGCGGGGGCTTTACTGGCGCTCCACATGGGCCAAATGATTTTACTTGGTATGATGGCACTCCTGTGACCTATGCCAACTGGAACCCTGGAGAGCCGAACAACAGTAGCGGTGGCGTAGGTCCAGAAAATTGTATGCAACTCGTAGTTAATAGTGGATTTTGGAATGACTTAGTATGTGATGCTGCTCCTTTGGGATTGGGACCTCGAGGTACTTCTGTTATAGAGGTCAATCTTTGTCCGATTACGAATAGCACAGTTGGCCCAACTGTTTGTGTCAATACTCAAGGAACTATAAACGCTACAACAATTAAAGGTTCTACGCCTTATACTTACTCTGTTTTTGCTCCGCCATCTCCAGTTCCAGTTGTTACAGGTAACCTAACAGGTAATATGTTTGTAACGCCAACTGCCGTTGGGCCAAATAACTATGTAGTGTTGATGCAAGATAGATACGGTTGTCCGGATACAAATATCGTAACGGTAACCGCGCAAACTTGTGTTACTCCTCCAGGGCCTCAGGGTTGTGATTTAGCTGCCATCCGAGCAGCATTTGCTGCCTTCGGCACGCGATATACAGAGCTACCGGTATCAGGCCAAACATGCAGTATGTATTTCTTGGATAACCAAACACAAGATGCCGCACAAGCTCAAACAGCAGCAGTAGCTTTAGGGGCTAATTTAGCGGTAATGAATGATGCTTTAGAAAACACCAATGTACTAAACGCACTAACAACTGGAGGTTATTTTGCAACTGGCAATTTATGGATAGGATACAGAAGGGTAGCTACAGGTAGTCCGCAATTTTTCACACTTGATGGATCTACGGGAAACTTTTTACCACCTACCTCACCGGGAGGGCCTAGTCCGGGAATTTATCAAAACTGGGACACCAATGAGCCAAACAATAATAATTATCAATGTGCACCAGGATGTTTAATTGGTTGTAATATTTATGCCTGCAACAATGGAGAGCAATGTGTGCAAATGCGCTCAAATGGTTTATGGAATGACTTGCCATGTGACCCTAACTCCACCAGTCGCTCAGTTATAGAAGTAAATCTTTGCCCAGAAGTGAGGGAATCAAATGACACCTTGATCTGCGCTGGTGGAGGAGCAACCCTACGAGTTAACGCTGTCTTAGGCTCTCAACCTTATAACTACACTTGGAATCCAGGGGCATTGAGTGGTCCTTTACAAACTGTTTTTCCTGCTGCTCCTACTACGTACACTGTGCGTGCTACTGACCGATACGGATGCTTTAAAGAAGATTCGGTAGTCGTGAGTATTAACACAGGATGCAATGCGCCTCCTGGCCCTCAAGGATGTGATATAGCTGCTGTTCGTGCTGCTTTTGCTGCATTTGGTGGCAGATATGTAGAGTTGCCAGTTTCTGGTCAATCGTGTAGTATGTACTTTTTGGATAACACATCTCAACCATCGACAAATGCTCAAGCTGGAGCTGCTGCGCTTGGTGCCAACTTGGTATTTTTTAATGATGCTGCCGAAAACGCTAATGTGGTAGCTGCATTAAATGCTGGCGGTTATTTGAGTAGCGGTCAAGCAATTTGGATTGGAGTGAATAGGGTAGGAACAAATAATCCTCAATTTTATGCCTTAGATGGTAGTACTGGCAACTTTTCACCCGCTCCGCCATTGCCTACACTTTACCAAAACTGGGCAGGAGGAGAGCCTAATAATAGTAGACCAGGTTGTTGCACAACACCTATTTTGGGAAACACATGTATAGGTGCAGACAGGAACACCTGTACTACGGGTGAGCAGTGCGTACAAATTTATAGCAATGGACAATGGAATGATTTACCATGTAATAGAAATAGCAGATCTGTTGTTGAGGTAAATTTATGCCCTAATCCTAGAGTTTCGTTAAATGATACTACTGTCTGTAATCAAAATCCAATCACATTAAATTCAAGCACTATACTCGGCTCCCCTCCATATACCTTTGCGTGGACACCAGGCGCTCAGTCTACAGCTAGTATATCGGTGACACCACCAATTGGTGCTACGAAATACAAAATTAGATCTACTGATAGATATGGTTGTTATGCAGATGACTCAGTTACTATTAGGTCGATTAATGTTACACCACCAACAGTAACATCCATACCAAATCCCCCTTCAATTTGCGCAAATCAAAATATAGACCTAACGTTTAACGGAAGCTACAGCCCATCCGCTATCGCCAATTGGTCTCTTGATGGTGGAGTAGCCCCTAATGGAACAACCACTAATCCTATTGGCGTGAACTGGAATACCCCTGGCCCTAAAAATGTATCTGTTACCATTACTGATGGTATTTGTACTTCAGCTCCAACCAACTTTGCTGTAACAGTAAACCCATCACCTATCCCTACCGCAGGACCAGATGTACAAGTGTGTTCAGCCGTAAATGTAACACTAGGAGGTTTCCCTGCTGCAAATACCGTTTATACATGGATACCAACAACAAGTTTATCTGATCCAGCAATAGCAAATCCTGTATTTAATCAAGCCAATCTCACATCCTCAAACATCGTTCAACAATACATCGTTCAAGCCACATCAAACGGATGTATAGGTGTAGATACCGTAGTTGTAACTCTTTATCCCGATGTAACATCAACGTTTACGGCTAGTGAAACAAATTTATGTGTAGGAGAAAATGATACATTTACGTACACAGGAAGCAATACCTTAGGAGCTATCTTTAATTGGAATTTTAACGGAGGAAATATAGTTAGTGGAAGCGGAGCGGGTCCTTATGTTGTGAATTGGTCTGGTACAGGAAACTACACAGTGAGCTTGGTTGTAGTTCAAAATGGATGTCCATCTGATACCTCTTCAGTTCTAGTAAATGTAGGTACACCGCCTATAGTCGATGCTGGTCCTGATCAAACTATTTGTTCAGGAGGAAGCATACAAATTGGTTCTACGCCAATAGCTGGATATACTTACTCATGGGACGATGGCTCTGTTTTAGACGATTCTACACTTTCAAATCCTACTTTTTCATTTCCTAATCTAAACCCAGCACCTCAAGTAATTACGCTTACTGTCACAGCAAATGAAAACGGATGTACAAACACCGACCAAGTTTCCGTAACCGTATCTCCTCCTGGCCCTACGACAATAATCGCTTTAGGAAACACTACATTTTGTCAAGGAAACAATGTAGAATTAGAATCGTCAGATCCTAATTTAGTAGCCACTATTTGGACTACAGGAGAGCAAACACCATTTATCACAGTTGATAGCAGTGGGCAGTTTGGCTTGTTAGGCATAGATGTCAACGGTTGCCTTTATGTAAGTAATGTCATTTCTACTACTAGAGTTCCTAATCCAATTGTGTCTTCAGCGCCAAATGGAATAGTAAATGAAACTTGTACAAATTATAATGACGGCTCTATCACTGTTGTAGCTTCATCAGGAACGCCTTTGTATAATTACACATGGAGCACTAGTCCTACACAACAAGGCCCAACAGCTTCAAATCTGGGAGCTGGTTCTTATTCTGTAACAGTAGAAGACAATAACAATTGTACTACGGTTGGTAATTTTAGTGTACAAGCCGCAGTTGTTTTTGGTTTAAATATAGATAGTGTTTTTGATGCTAGTTGTTTTGGCTTTAGTAATGGTAGAATTTTTACCACGCCACAAGGCGGTAGAAGCCCTTATCGATATGTATGGTCTAATGGTAGAACTTCAAGAAATATTGGAGGCTTAACTGCTGGAAACTATACCGTGACTGCATCAGAGGGAAATGGATGCACCACGGTAGAAACGGCAACAATCGCAGAACCAGCTGAAATTGTGACTAACGTTAACCCAAATATTGAGATTAAATTTTTAGAGAGCACAATTATTGATTTAACAGTAACGCCTTCTTCAGCCAACTATAACTACATTTGGACACCAGCTTCATCGTTGAATTGTGCTGATTGTGAAGACCCAGAAGCATCACCAGTTCGAACTACTACTTATACTGTTGTTGTAACAGATCAAAATACAGGCTGCTCTGATACTTCAAGAATCAAAGTACAAGTAGATGCTACTAAAAATCTGTACATCCCCAATGCCTTTACGCCTAATCAAGATACAAGAAACGATGAGTGGAAAGTGTTTTCGAAAGGGGTAAAATTCTTTGAAGCTAAAATCTTTAACAGATGGGGCGAATTGGTATACCAGTCAAATGATATTAACCAAGGATGGGATGGAACATTTAAAGGATCTCCAGTTAGTTTGGGCGTTTATCCATATGAAATTCAAATCACCTTCTTAGACAACGAAGTAGTAAACAATAAAGGAACAATAACTATATTGAAGTAATATCATGAAGCAAAAAATTTATTGGACGCTATTGATTATTGCAGTTGGTGTTGGAGCTTTCTTTTTAGGCAAACTTAATGGCGCAAATCTAGTGCGATCAGGCTTAGTCGCCAATTATCCTAATTTTAAAGCTTTGATCACCAATACTGTTTATGAAAAAGACAGCACTTTGGTTCTTGAATTGCAAGCTGAAGATAGCACACTTGCTTCTTTGTTTAATATAAAAGGTCTGACTAATACCATTGAAATCCCATATCATGCTGTATATGGTATTGATCTTCATTCAAAGTTTTATAAAATTGGAAGGGAAGGTGATGATTTGGAAGTACTATTACCAGCTGCTTACAAAAGAAGTTTTAGCGTTTATTTTGATCGTGTATCTCTAAATGGGAAAAACATATTAGACAGCTATGGAAGGGACTCATATAACAAGTCTAAGGATTTGATTAGAGATAAAGTTTCCCCATTGCTGAATAAAGATAAATATGCAAAGAAATTGGCGCAAGACATCATATCAGAAAGGGTGATGTGGTTGTTTGTGCCCTATAAGTTTAATCTCAAAATCTATTTTGGAAATCAGCAATATCAATTGCCAGAAATTCTTGGCTTAACCAAAGATGTAGATGAGTTTTTGAAGGATAAATTTCAACAAGATAAAAAAGCTTCTACAAAAGAATAAAACTGAAGAGCATATAGTATTTTAGTATATCTTTAATTTATGAAATGCCCATGATTCAATATCATTAACCGAAAATGAATCTCATCGCTGGGTATTCCATCTGACCTTTAGAAATCAAATTATATACAGATGAAACAGCTTTTGAGCTTTTTAACCTTAGTCTTAATCAAGTTTTTCTCTCGAATATTTTTTCGGTTTGAGGTAAAGTGGTTGACAAAGAAGGCTCGTTGGGAAAACATAAAAATGATAGTTCTTCTCAATCATACATCTTTGCTAGAGCCATTATATATTGGTTATTTACCAACCACTTTTCTTTGGAGATTATCAAAGAGAATGGTAGCGCCAGGAGCAGACAAAACACTCAACCGACCACTGGTAGGATTTTTTTATAAAATATTTAGTCCTGGCATGACACCCATTACCCGTAAGCGAGATGATAGCTGGGTGCAGTTTATGGAAAGCATCTATGAAGATTCCATTATCGTGATTATACCTGAGGGAAGAATGAAACGTCCTAGTGGCTTGGATCTCAACGGCAATAAAATGACTGTGAAAGGAGGTGTGACAGATGTGCTGAGGGGAGTGAATAAAGGAGAGATGCTTATTGCTTATAGCGGAGGTCTTCATCATATACACATTCCAGGCGATAAAAAATATCACTTTTTCAAAACATTAAAATTGAATTTAGAAGTGATAGACATCGCTACCTATAAATCAAATTTCGGAGAAAACCATACCGCTGATGAATGGAAAAAAGCGGTGATAGATGATTTGCAAATCAGATTAGAAACTAAGGTACCAACCTTTGATTAATTGCTCTTTGTGTGTATTTCTAGGAGCCTTTCAACAGGATTTTTGATGATTATGCCTTTTTTACATCCATTTTCATGAAGTACGGTTTCGATAATATCTGCAAAATGAAAAGCGATGCTACCCACAAATGAGACAGGATATATGCTATAATTGGCATAGCACTTCACATGATTTTCTACAAACTCAGTTATGCTCTTATGCACTAAGCTATTGATGTAAGCTTTATCTTCAGACTCGGTAAAAACTTTTGCAAATGATGCGAGATAAACATTCGCATTAGGTTTTTTGTAGACATTTTCAAAAACAATTTCTTTGGTCAAGCCATATTTTTCAGTAAGCAATGCCGTAGTGTAAGGCGGAGTTTTTTTATACAAAAAATCGGTGATTAAAAATTTTCCAAGTTGCCCTCCACTGCCCTCATCGCCCAAGATATAGCCCAAAGATGGCACCTCCTCATAGATTTCTTTGCCATCATACAAACACGAATTTGAACCTGTGCCAATAATGCAAGCTATGGTTGGTTCCCCCATATAAGTAGCATATGCAGCTCCCTCCAAATCGTGTCCCACGTAGATTGCAGCTTTTGTAAAGAAAGAAAATAGTGCATTATGCACTATTTTTTTTCTTTCATCATTTGAGCAAGCCGCTCCATAAAAAAACACTTGACGTATCTCATTGCTTATTCTTACTAAGTCTTGATTGTTTTTTAAAGCACTTAAAATAGTAGATGTGTCGTGAAACAAAGGGTTGAAGCCCATCGTTTCAGCAAGTGTGTTGTTTGATGATAGCCACTGTGTTTTGGTGGATCCAGCGTCAGCTACAAGAATCATAAGTGATGAAATTTATAGCGTGAATATAAAAAAGAAAGCTGCCCTTTAAAGAGCAGCTTTCATAAAAAACCAACACTAACACCTGACTACTCAACGCTAAGGAGCAAAAATTGTTTAGCTATACTCATATTTGTTTAACGTTTTTAAACTTTTGGACTACTTTCACAGCTTAAAAACTTTCAAGACTATAGCTGTGATAGGTCAAGATTTAAATAAAGCGATTCGTTTGTTTAACGCTGGTGAGGTGGTGGCTATACCTACCGAAACAGTCTATGGATTAGCTTCCAATGCATTAGATCCATTGGCAGTAGCCAAGATTTTTGAAGCTAAGCAGCGTCCATTTTTTGACCCGCTTATTGTGCATGTAAGTGATATAAATGAAGCAAAAAAATGGTCTAGAGCAATACCAGAAAAGCTTTTGGTTTTGATGCAAAAGTTTTCGCCAGGACCACTTACTGTTTTAGTAGAAAAAAGCGATGCTATCCCAGATATTGTAACTGCGGGTTTAGACACGGTTGGTATTCGTATTCCTAATCATCCTTTGACGTTGGAGTTGCTAAAAAACCTTCCCTTTCCAATATGTGCACCCAGCGCAAATCCTTTTGGTTATGTAAGTCCGACTACTGCGTTTCATGTAGCTGATCAGCTAGGCAATAAAATCCCATATATTTTGGATGGAGGTAGCTGTAATGTAGGAATTGAATCTACAATAGTGAGTGAAAAAAACGGACAAGTTTATATACATAGACTTGGTGGTCTTTCGATAGAAGAGATAGAAGCTGAAGTTGGTGAAGTATTCTTAGATATCAATCAACACTCAAATCCTAAAGCGCCAGGAATGTTAGATACACACTATGCCCCACAAAAACTTTTGCTAGTAGGAGACATTTATGAATTATACCATTCTACTCTAGGCAAAAAGGCGCTCATTTCTTTTAGTCATGCGTATAACGATTTAGGTTTTGAGGAGCATATCGTATTATCAGAAAAAAAAGACTTTAAAGAAGCCGCTGCAAATCTTTTTAGCGCATTGCGGCAGCTCGACAAATCGGATGTAGATATCATTTTAGCTGAGCATTTTCCAGAAGAAGGACTAGGTAAAGCAATTAATGATAGACTAAAAAGAGCAAGTGCAAAGAGATAGTAAAGTAATCAAAATCCATAAGAACAACGAGAATTATATCTTGTGCTAAAAATATTTTAATTGAGTAACAAACAATCAAACGACCCATTTGGTGCACTTCGCGTAAAAGACTTTAGAAATTTTCAGCTTTCTAGAGGTCTTTTCACTACAGGGTTATTGATGCAATCTACGATTATAGGATGGCAGGTATATGAGCTCACAGGCGATAAACTATCGCTTGGTCTTATTGGTCTTTCTGAGGCTATTCCTTTTATTCTTACCACCTTTTATTCAGGCTATGTAGCAGATATGTATAATCGGTCAAAAATTATAGCTAATGGCACCTTAGTCATAGCTTTTATTTCTTTGCTGCTTTTATTTCTTTCTTTAAACCCATCTACTTTACTCAAATCGGGAGCTTACCCTATCTATCTGCTTATAGTTGTGATAGGTGTTTCGAGGGCATTTTTAGCGCCTGCTACTAGTGCCTATCATGCTCGGCTTATTCCTCGAAATTTATACTCAAATGGATCGGCATGGGGAAGTATGACATGGAATTTAGCAGCTGTGATTGGGCCTGTTTGTATTGGATATATTTATCAGAAGACCGATGTTGTAGTGGCTTATTCGGTGGTAGTTTTTGTTTTGTTTTTATCCTATTGGGTCATGCGTTTTTTACCCACTTTTCCATCCTCAAACGATGTGAAAGAAAATCGATTTTTTAGTAATTTTTTAGAAGGCCTCAAGTTTGTAAAAAGTAACGAGCCTATCAAACTTTCATTTACCTTAGATTTGTTTGTGGTATTGTTTGGGAGTGTCACCGCTTTGCTGCCAGCATTTGCTAAAGATATTTTGCATGTAGAACAAGCTGGATTAGGCATGCTGAAATCAGCACAGTTTTTCGGCTCATTTGTGGCCACTTTATTTTTGTTGCGCTATTCACCTGTTCACCATGCTGGTAGAAATTTATTGATAGCCGTGTTTGGTTTTGCACTGTGTATGATTGGGTTTGGATTCTCTACTTATTTTTGGCTTTCAATGTCTTTGCTAGTATTGTCGGGTATGTTTGATAGTGTGAGCGTAGTAATTAGGGCGACTATTTTACAGCTCTTCACGCCTGATACTATGAGAGGAAGAGTATCTGCCGTGAGTTCTATTTTCATAAAATCATCAAACGAAATAGGAGATTTTGAGTCAGGTCTAGCAGCCAGATTTTTCGGATTACAAAAAGCTGTTTTGTTTGGTGGAGTAGTTTCGTTAAGTATTGTTTTACTTGTTACAGCATTTTCAAAACGCATGCGAAATTTGAAAGTAGGAGATGAATAGTTGTTGTATTTTATAATTGGCAATCGTATATTATGATTAAGAAAATGCTTTTTTGATGTATCGAAAATATCTTTTATTGCTATAGAGGATTTCATAATTGATATTAGTGAAAAAATAACTTGGCTAAAAAGTAAAATGCACTTATCCTTATTTTTATAATAGCTTTAGCAAAAAGGTTCTTGTTTTTATTGTCCCTATTTCGCTATGATGAAGCTTTTACTTATTACTGCTATACTTCTGATAATCCAGTAGTGGTGATGTCTACCGCACACCCAGCAAAGTTTAAAGAGGATGTAGATCGGATACTGGGGATTAATATTAAGCTACCAGAATAGTTAAATATTTTATTGTCAAAGTTAAGTAATAAGGAAGAAATTAAAAATAATTTTGAAATTATAAGGAACAGAATGCTAAAGTAAAAGCAAGTTTAATCTTTTAATACAAGACCAAAACTTTTATCAAATTTATAATATTCATTTTGGGTAACATTAAACTCAGCGATATTTTTACTAAAAAAGCTAGAGTAATATTTAAGTAGTTTTTGACTTTCTATACTTGCAGAAACGGTCTGACTCTTGTTTTGAAAATAATATTCAGCATTTTTTGCGAATGACAAATAGAAAAAGCAAGACAATAAGTGAAAACAAGGTATTCATTTTTTTTAAATAAAATTTAGATATAAAACTAAAAAAGAATAAGCCCTATCTCATATTATGAAATACAAAGGTCACGTCATCATCATCTTCTAATTTATCTATGAGCTTTATTGCATCTTCAGCTTGCTCATCAGTGAGTCCATCCTTAAAAAAATCGGGTATTTTTTCGTAGGTCGACTCTATTATTTCGATTCCTTTTTCTTCAAGTCCTTTTGCCAAATTCCCAAAATCTACAAAATCTGCATAAGCCCAAAACTGATCGTCTTCTTCTATTAATTCTGTAAGGCCAGCATCTATCAATTCAAACTCCAACTCCTCTTTGTTCCAACTTGCCTTATTAAATTTGAATAACGCTTTTTTCTTGAAAGCATATTCTACGGATCCGCTGGTACCCATTGCTCCGTTGTTTTTGTTGAAATAGGAGCGAATATTGGCTACTGTTCTTGTAGGGTTGTCTGTAGCCGTATCTACTACTATTGCTACTCCATGAGCTGCGTAGCCCTCGTATACTACCTCTTCGTAGTCTTCAGCGTCTTTAGATGATGCACGTTTGATGGCATTTTCTACCCTATCTTTGGGCATATTTACATTCTTAGCATTTTGCATTACTTGTCTAAGTCTGGCATTTGTTTCTGGAGAGGGACCCCCTTCTTTCACTGCTATCACTATGTCTTTTCCAAGACGGGTAAATGTTTTAGCCATTGCACCCCAGCGTTTCATTTTTCGCTCTTTTCTAAATTCAAATGCTCTTCCCATGATTTCTTTTTATTTTAGCAAATATACAATGAGTTGTGAAATAGTCAATTTGCGTTAATCACATTCTTGTTAATTCAATTTGCACAATTTTATCTATATTTAAGGCATGAAGAACAAGGGTTTGTTATATGGGGTTATAGGTGTTTTGTGTTTAGTAGCGGGTTTCGCCTCTGCTAAATTGATAGACGGAATAGCAGAAAAACCAACTAATATTTTTAAAGATAACGCCAATCAAAAGTATACTTTTCGCATAGAGCAACTTAAAGATAGCATATCTGTTGTTTTCCCAATAAGAGTAGAAGGTGAAGTAGATTTTGCTGGACAACGTGTGCCTCTCGAAGATGCTGAAGTGGCTGAACGACTAGATAGAGAGCTTCAGGTCAATGCATATAGACATGCAAATACGTTTTCAAATATGAAATTGGCTAATAGGCATTTTGGTACTCTTGAAAGAATTTTAAGAGAAGAAGGAGTTCCTGATGATTTTAAATTTTTAGCACTCATAGAAAGCGACCTTAGAGATGTAGTTTCTCCGTCAGGAGCAGCAGGTTTTTGGCAATTTATGCCTGTTACTGCTCGTCAATATGGATTAGAGGTTAATGAGTTTATAGATGAGCGATACCATATAGAGAAAGCCACTAGAGCTGCTTGTAAGTATTTGAAAGACGCAAAACTAGAGTTGGGATCATGGACTATGGCGGCTGCAGCTTATAACACAGGTATAAATGGTATGTTTAATAGAGCTGCTGACCAACACAGCTATAACTATTATGATCTATATCTCAATCAAGAAACATCAAGGTATGTGTTTCGGATATTAGCAATGAAAATTATTTTTTCTAATCCTAAAAAAGCTGGATATGTTTTTGATGATAAAGACCTTTATCAACCCCTTAAGTTTAACGAAGTGCCTGTAGATACTAGCATAGAAGATCTAGCAATATTTGCAAAAGAACAAAATTTAAGATATAAAGACATCAAAGTGCTAAACACTTGGATACGTTCAAAATCTATCCCTAATAAGGGTAAAAAAGTATACAATATAAAGATTTTACAATAGTATTTTGATAATCACAACAAAAACCTATATTTGCATTCCTTTTTTAATAAAAGAAAAGGTTTGGTAGCTCAGTTGGTAGAGCAATAGACTGAAAATCTATGTGTCGGGGGTTCAATTCCCTCCCAAACCACAAAATTAATTAATAAACCCTTGTAAAATCAATACTTTGCAAGGGTTTTTTTTCGGGGGGAAACTATGGGGAAATTTTTTCGAACGTCTCCTCATGATTACAGCAAATATTAATTCTTTTTTTACATTCGTGTAAATCATAATCACCCAAAATAAATAAACCAAACTTGACGTTTTATAAAAAACACAAGTATGAGAGTTTTATCCCTATTGATGGTTATGATATCCCTTTTCCTAATGGGGTGTCTAACCACGCAAGAAAAACATTATTATCAGAAACCTAATGGTGAATGGATGTCCAAAAGGGAACTCGATAGATTCTGTAAACAAGCTCTTCGTAACGCCATGAGGAGCGTATCTAAAGAAGATATGAAGATTCTAATGGGTGTACCCATGAATATTGATACAAACTCATTTGGAACAAGTATTTTTGTTGACACGAATACTTTGAATCCTAATTATGTTGTTGATACCCCATTTATTGGTGATGCAACTGATACAATCATACATGATATAATTTGGATTGAAGATACAATTATGGGTATTCCATATAAATATGGTAAGGAGGATGATGAATGATTCTCCACTTTATTAAACGTGCGCGGAAACGTGCACAGAAACAACTGAAAATAACCGATACAAACCAACATATACCAATTAATATAGGTGTTTAAAAAATTGACATCTAATTAAATAACGTTTTTGTAATGAGTTTTAAAAGGGGATAGAAGAACCTCCCAAACCACAAAATTAATTAATAAACCCTTATAAATACTACATTTATGAGGGTTTATTATTTGTAGGGGAAACTATGGGGGGAATTTCCTAAACGTATCCTCACAATTATTAAACACTATTTTTTTTATACACTCGTGAAAACTAAAATCACATGAAATATTTATTTACTCTGTTTATATCATTATTGTTTTTAAACTCTAATTCACAAACAGTAACCGATTCAATATTTTTAAAAAATGGAGATGTATATAGTGGCAAACTAATTGAGGAAACTCAATTTTATTATCTTTTTTTAGTTCAAGGTTCAAATAGCAACTCAAAAGTATTTAAAAATGAAATTAAATCTGTCAGTTTAGTAAGTGATAAGGAATATAAGATTGGCAAAAATGTATACGTTCCCTTTGAAGTAACAAACGAAGATGTTCAAATTACAAAAGATGTTACAAAAGATAATCAATTAGAAAATCTTATCAGAATGAGAAAACAATTAAATAGTGGCTCTAGACATTTTAAAACTGCTGGGAATTTTGGAATTACTGCTGGTATCTTTATGGTAGGAGGCTCTATTTTATCAATTGTAGGACTTGTAACTGATAACCCAAATTTGAGTTATGTTGGAGCTGGTGTAGGTGGTTTAGGACTTGTTCTAACTATTCCTGCATTTGTTTTTATTAAAAAGGGAGGTAAAGTTTTAGTAAAATAATTTTGAGTTGATTAATTCATGTATTTTCATGTAATAAATCAAAACTACTTAACTAGAGAAGCTCAAATACCATTGCTCAACAATTAGACACAGACATCAAAAAAGGGCCGCTATAAGCCTCCCTTTCTAATTTCATTCATGATGACGAGCCTATCGACCAATCACCAATCGTTTAGTTCTGATTTCATTGCCGCTAGTCACAGTAGCCATGTATGTGCCGGCTGCTAGCATACTTACATCAAACTCTACTTTGTTCTCGCCTACGTTCAACGTGTGGTTTCCGGTTTGCACCTTTTGACCTATAGCGTTGTAGATAGTCACTTTAATATCTTGTGGAATGCCTGACGTTATTAGAAGTGTGGTCATATAAACGGTTGGGTTTGGTAAAAATTCTAACACATCAAAGGTGCCGTTGTTTCCACTTAACGAAGCAGATACAATGTTGCTATATTCAAACTGACCATCAAAGTCAATTTGTTTTAGACGATAATAGTAAGTAGTACCTGTAGAAACTGTTTTATCATCAAAACCATAATATTTAGGTTCAGTACTGTTACCATTGCCATCTTTCCATCCAATAGTTGTAAAGTTTATACCGTCTTTACTTCTCTCAATTTCGAAGCCGCTGTTATCTATTTCAATAGCTGTAGCCCAGTCCAGTCTAATGAAGCTATTATCTATAGCTTGTGCTTTAAAAGAGGTCAGCTTCACCGGCAGACCTGTCCCTTGTGATGAAAAGCCATACCCTGCCGTGCCGCCTGAGAATGAGGTAATACCAGTAAACTCTGCATAGGTTA
>JBIKJU010000121.1:0-6366 GCA_044360745.1 Chitinophagales bacterium | reverse complement strand
CGAAACAGGGTCTATTAAAACAATATTAGCAACTTCTTGGCCTTGAAAAACAGTACGCTCTAAAACAAAGACAGTTCCGTTTTTCATTATCATTTGCTGAGTTTCACCTTGCATTGGTATTGTTTTTTTTATACTGCCATTTATATAATTAACAATCCATAATTTGTTGGCATACAATTCAGAGACCAATCCTAATGAATCATTAATCGCTAAAAAATATCGTGGAGAAGAATTCGGTAAACTTATTGTCCACTTTCTTTTGAAAGTAAACTTTGAAACTACCTCAATTTTTGATGAGTTATTGACTATAACAAATAGTAAACTATCCTTTTGACTCAAAGATTGAGCTACATCTCCAAGTTTAACTCCATTTACATCAAAATAAATATCACTCTGTACCTGCTCCGTTTCTCTGTTATAGGAGGAAATAGAGGAATTGCCCCAATTAAAATTTCCTTCGTTTACAATTAAAACAGGTGATATAACAGTTGACACCTTTGGTTCATCCTGTTTACAAGAATCAAACAAAATCAAAACAAAGAAAACAAGAAATAGTCTATATAACATCCTTAAATTTAAAATTAATTGTAAACTCAAAATATCTACCTGGCAATGGATTCAACGGTATTGAAAAATAAGTTGTGTTTAAAAGATTAACAACAGCTACCCTTATATTTACAATCTGCTTTTTGATTATAAATGACTTTTCAAGAAAAGTGTTTAATAACCAATAAGAAGGTAAAAAATCAATATTATCACTAGAAGTAAAAACTGAGCCAATATGCTGCGCCTCAAAAATTAATTTTGCACCTTTATAAGCAGTATTCAATGAGATATTGGCTTTATGAATTGGAGAGTAAATGAGCTGCTTCGAACGACTATTTCTTCTTGAGAAATCAAGTGTACGCCCAAAGTAATAATTACCCTCTAAAAAGACCTTATAAACAGAATTATCTGTAAAAACACCCAATATAGATTGAGCTTCAAGGCCATATCCTAAAACTGTATTGATATTTGACGGAGTCCAATTAGAATTAAATGAATTGGGTTGCCACAAAATCCAATCTCTTACCCACTGCGAGTATAAAGTAGTTTTTAAAATGATAAAATTATGCTTATACGCAACTGCTAAATCGCTTTTCCAGCCACTCTCTGGCTGCAAGTTAAGATTCCCAGCATTAGACCAATATAAGTCATTGAGACTTGGGAGTCGATACGTTCTAGCAGCCGAGAAAGTATAAAAAAAGCGATGTGCATTTTTATTATGGTGATATGAAAGCAATAAGCTACCAGCGGGAATAAATCTATCTTTGATTAGTACTTGATCCAAACTAAGATTGGCTTCAAATTGTCGATAAAAAAAACTTAAATTTTCTTGCAATTGACCTATATGCCTCTGTCCTCTCCTATCATATCCAGACGAATTCGCCATTTCATAATCATAATTTAATCGAGCATTAATTTTTAATGACTTTTTTAGAAAAGAAGACCCTAGCTGTAAAGTAGATCGAGAACTTAAAGTAGAGAGCCGACTATCTAATTTAAGTATCGAATTTCTGTATTGCAACCAATCACTCACTACAGCAGATTGTATCATAAAAAATACTTTCTTTCTTACTGAAGAATATGAAAAAAAAGAACGAAAACCTTCATCTAATTGAATTTCACTTATCCTTCGAGACGGAATAAAATTAG
Organism: Chitinophagales bacterium; assembly: GCA_044360745.1. Classification (GTDB taxonomy): domain Bacteria; phylum Bacteroidota; class Bacteroidia; order Chitinophagales; family LD1; genus CALAYL01. Next base: position 4,671 of record JBIKJU010000121.1, on the reverse strand, counting down.
GTAGAATACGTTCAGCTTTGTTCCACCATAACCCTAGCTCAAGATGATCATTCTTTCGAGTATTAAATAACATTTGATGCTGAATTGAATACTGTTGAAAAAATGAATTCCTTAGGTTTATTGTTTGATTGAGCTCAAATGGATTTTCAAAACTATATCGGTTCTTTGAATTAATATATAAAAACTCAGTGTTCGAAGCTATGTTTTTTGCTTTCGCCAAAAAAGTAAACGATGTTGTATTGGATATCATCGAATTAAATGTGTGCGAGAAATCAAATGCAAAACCATTTTGCTCTAAAAATACTGGTCTAATGTCTAATGCAGCTCCTACCCTGTTTGTCTTTAATAGATGAATACTACTTTGATTAGATCCTATATTTACTAAAGACAAGTCATTTTGACCAGTTGTCACAGAATGAATTGGAATACCGTTCCATTGTATTTCGCTTTGTGCTGCATTAGTTCCCCTATATGATATACTAGACAACATTCCATTGCCATATCGTTTCATAAAAAAACCAGGTTCTCTATCAAGTAACTGATCAATTGATTTTGTTGTAACATGGCCTAAACTTCTAAAAGATAAGGAGTCGGAATACTCGGTTCGTTGGTGGTTATATACTGTTACTACTTCAGATAACTTTAGCGTATCATTCCATACTCTTCCAAAGCATGAATGTGTATAAATTGAAACCAAAAAGAAAATCGCCCTTTTCATTTTTTCTTAAATCCGTATGGACAATGTCTACAACCACTTTTACAACAGCTACCACGTTTTAAGTGATATGATTCAGTAAAAACTACATAGCCATTTTCAATATAAAAATCTTGTGTTGTAGTGTTCGAATCTATAGCACAGCTTTCATCTTTATTTACTTTATGCTTATCTTGGAGTTCTCGCAAAGCCATAGCTGTTATTGTTTAATCACCTTTACAGAAAATGTTTGCTCTTTAGATTTTAGAACTGCCATATACATACCTTTTGGCAAAGTTGACAAATCATAAATACTCTCTACTTCTTGCGATTCGAATACTCTTTTTCCTACTACATTAAAAATCGCAAAAGAAATAAACAAGGATGGATCATCAATATTCAATTGATTCGAAAACGGATTGGGAAAAAGATGACTGGATGCAGGTGATATTTTATTTATACCTGTACCATCATTTATTGCTATGACAAGTGTAGCTGTATCACAACTTCCTGCCAAATTACAAACCGAATAGCGAATAGTGTCAGTGGAAGCTATTCCTGGAGCTAGGGTATATTTCAATTGACCTAAAGTATCAATACTTACAGATGCGCCCAATAAGAGAGGTGTACTTACCCAGCTGATAGATAATAGACCAAAACTATAAGCCGTATCATTGCTAACAACCTTTAGCAGTGTATCAATTACTGAGGGTCTTAAAAGAACATAATCATCTAAAGCCAAAACACCTGAGTCAATACTATAATAAAGCGCCATAGCCTCTGGTGAAATACCAACAGCGAAGGAATCAATATTGGTAGCATTTTTAGACACAAGCACTTTACCAAAAGTAGAGTAGTCCGAAATTGACTGATAATATTGATTAGAAAGTGGTTCATAAACTACGCTCACTGGGTATTCCACAGCAGATAAATTATTACTAGTAACAGTTTTTGATATAAGATCAAAAATGGCAGCCTTCCCATTTAGCAAAAAGTGTAATTCATTGCCTACTAAAGCAATTGCAGAGCCGACTGATCCAACATTAGGATAAAAGGTCGCAGATTGTGAAGATATATCATACACTACTATATTATTAGATACCGTACTTACTCCCACAATTTTATTTTGATATGAATAAAAAGAGGTTAAACCTGATGCTGAATCACCAAGAATTACATTGCCAAGAAATGCTCCCGATGAAACTCTAACCATTGCTATGAAGCCTATTGAATCATTAAAGCATCCAAATCCACCACATTGATCTATAGTGCCTTTATTATTTTGAGCTAAATAAGCAGTATCGCCAACTATTGCTATAGACTGTACTTCTTTTTCTATTTGAGCTACAGCATAGAGTGGCGCTAATGTGGTCGAGTTGTATGCGTACAAGCATGAGTCAGTCCTACCATACCAGTTTCCAACCAATAAAGTAGATCCTCCAACTGCTAAAGAGCGAGGAACAACACCCCCGAAAGTACCGGATTGAAGTCTAATTTCACTCTTAAAGTCATACTTAGCGATTACCTTTTCAGCTAACACAAAACCATTTTGACCATCAACAAGTGCCCCTTGTGCAGATTGACTAAGCAAAGTGTCTATGAGATTGTAATTTTTAGTGAGAGGGTTATAAATGCCCACTGTAACATAATCTGCAAATGGAGAAACGGACTCAAACCTACCTCCATTTACAATAACTACTTTTTCATTTACGCTTTTTTGCGAAAATGTAAGGATGCTGTAAGACAGCGCAAGGATTGAAAAAAATGCCTTTTTCATATTAAATTTTTTTGTGGTATTGCTACCGATTAAAAAAGGCTTACGGCAAAATAGAAAAAACATTGATCAGATGTTTATCTAGCTTTTCTCCCGAAAGCATTGAAAATTGTTTGCTATTGGCAGGTCTTCCGACTCGCTTCATCTGCTGAGCCTTCCCATCGTTTCAGACAGTGGCATGTGTCAGCAGACATTATGAAGCTTACGGCAGCGGGGACTGTTCAGGACTTTCACCTGATTCCCTATTAAACTTAAAATGACCAAATCACTTTAAGTACCAATAGCATTGCAAATAAAAATAAAGTTTTCCATAATCTGAAATTTCTTACACCTATATCCTCTCAAATTTAGTTCAGTAGTGGGTTTTACAATAATGAATTAAAGTGAATCAATACTGAAAATGAAAATATACACTTAAAGAAAATGAGAAAGCAATAAACAATGTATCAATAGCTGTCTTGGATGAGATTGAAATCTAACTTAAAAACTAAAAACCATACAAAATATGACAAAATTCAGCCTTTAGACTATATAATAATGACTATACACATCTTATTACCATTTCTATTTAAGTAGTATTACATTCAATTCACACACCATCTATGTTTAAAAAGTTGTTTTTCTTATATTCGATTCTTTTACTTGGTTGTAAAGACAAAGTAGAAAAATTAAAACCAGAAAAGGCCTCCATTACAGAATCTGTTTATGCTTCGGGACTTATCAAAAGCAAAGACCAATATCTCGCTTATGCTACGATAAACGGAATCATCGAAAATGTATATGTAGGGGATGGTGATAAAGTAAAAATAGGAGACCCTATCTTATCTATTTCAAATCTAACTCAACAGTTAAATCGTGAAAATGCTGCACTAGCTGCAAACTTTAGCGACCTAAAGTCAAATCAAGGAAAGATCGATGAGGCTCTGCAATCAATAGATTTTTTAAAAAACAAGTATAAAAACGACTCTATACTATTTGATCGACAATTAAAACTTTGGAAACAACAGATAGGTTCAAAAGTAGAACTGGAACAGAGAGAGTTATCATTCGAAAATTCAAAAAACGCATATAAATCAGCTGTTGTAAGGTACAATGATTTAAAAAGACAAATTAGTTTTAATGCTTCTCAATCAAAAAATAATCTCCAAATTTCCAGTAATCTAGAAAAAGATTTTACTGTCAAAAGTGCGGTGAATGGAATAGTTTATAACCTTAGCAAAAGGAAAGGAGAAATTGTTAATCCTCAAACTCCACTAGCAACTATCGGTGATGCAACAGTTTTCATCTTAGAGATGCAAGTAGATGAAAATGATATTTTTAAAATAAAATTGGGACAATCAGTTCTTGTCACTTTAGACAGTTATAAAAACAACGTATTTGAAGCAAAAGTTTCTAAGATAAATCCCATTATGAATGAACGAAGTAAAACTTTTTTAATAGAAGCTTCATTTTTAAAACAACCTGACTTACTTTATCCCAACATCACATTTGAAGCTAACATAGTTTTAAGAAGCAAAGACAATGCCGTATTGATTCCAAGGAATTATTTAATGGAAGATAATAAAGTTAAAAAAGCAAATGGAGAGATTGTGAAAGTAACAACGGGCTTGAAAGACTTTCAAAAAGTTGAAATTTTGTCAGGCATTAATATTAATGACGAAATTCAAAAGCCAAAGTAATGAAATTTAATTTGCTGTTGAGTATTTCAAAGTCACTTTTGCTTGCCAGATGGAGACAAACATTGGTAGCAGCTATTGGAGTTACATTTAGCATAGCGATGTTTATCACATTGCTAAGTTTTATGACAGGGTTAAATGATTTGCTTGATGGACTCATTTTAAATAGGACTCCACACGTTAGACTTTATAATGAGATTCAAGCTAGTAAATTACAGCCAATTGATAATCATCCTAGTTATGAGAACTCTTATAATTTTGTCAACTCTGTAAAACCAAAGAATGAAAGACTCGAGATTTATAATAATGCTGCAATTATAAATACTTTAAAAAAAGATCTAAGAGTTATCGGTATTGCCCCAAAAATCACTACTCAAGTATTCTACAATGTAGGTGCTATAGACCTGACAGGAGTAATTAATGGAATTGATGTAGAAGCTGAAAATAGACTTTTCTTTTTTGATAACTATGTAACAGAAGGAAATTCTATAGACTTAAAAAACACCCCAAACAGCATAATTCTTGGT
>JBIKJU010000053.1:0-10371 GCA_044360745.1 Chitinophagales bacterium | reverse complement strand
TGCATTTAACGCATCAGCACAGTTTTGTGGACCTAGCGGAACAAGTGTATGTACTGCACAACCAGCTACAGGTACACCGGGTCTAACGCCTACATCTGATACGTTACCTTGTATTTTACGTGGACAAGCTGTAGATCAAATCATTTTCTTTGAAAACTTTTCTACTTTCAACTTAGGAGGTCAAAATTTGACTATCAACTCATTGAAAATTGACAGTATTGGTAATTTACCTGCTGGTCTTTGTTGGAAAACTAACAAAGCTAACAACACCTTTGCTGGAGGTGAAGTAGGATGTATCAGAGTAACTGGAACAACTACCGCTGCATCTGGGCAATACAAACTGAAAATCATTGTAGATGTGGCTACTAATATTGCTACATTGAATAATCAAGATGCTGAGTCTGTAGCTAGTTTGCGATATTATGTTAGAGTAAGCTGTGCTGGTTTAGCTTGTCCTAATGTAGATACTACAACAGGAAAAACTTCTGCTTTTATTGCTTATAATCAAACTTGTCCTTGGGCATTAAGCATTGACGAGAATAATACTTCTATCTCTAATTTATCTATTTTACCAAATCCTTTCTCTTCTTCTGCTACTGTAAAATTCGTAGCAATTAAAGATGAGCCAATGACTGTAAAATTATCAAATATCTTAGGCGCTACTGTTATGACTAAAGAATTAGAAGTAGTATCTGGCACAAATGAGTTTTCAATAAACAGAGCAGGATATGCACCTGGCGTTTATTTATTATCATTGACTAACGGAAAAGCTACTCAAACAAGAAGAGTAGTTATCGAATAATCTTTTTAAAATTTATTTTGAAAGGGAGTGTCTAGCGACACTCCCTTTTTTTTGTTGATAAAAAATTGACGTTCGTTGAGGAATTTGTTTATTTTTGTACAAACAAAATTTTAAATCAAATGAAAAAACTTTTTACCACTATTACCTTAATTGCTGCTTCTTTAGGAGCATTTTCTCAATCTTGTCCTGGTACAGTAACTACTACTTGTACTCCAAACGCCAACACACCAAACGGTCAATTCTCACCTACTTATGACAACTTTCAGTGTGTGACTCCTAATGTATATTATTCTCAAACACTTTCGTTTAAAATCCCAGCTTCTGTAACTCAACCTCAACAAGCTGATATAGACTCTGTAGAATTTTTATCAATGGATAATCTTCCTTGCGGTCTATGCTGGAAAGTAAATAAAGCTTCAAAACGATATAATAAAAATGAAGTTGGCTGTTTCTTGATACAAGGTAAAACCTCAGATGCTTCTGGACAATATAAGCTGAATATACAAATGAGAGCTTGGTTAGCTGGATCTACAACTCCTGTCGGCCCAGTTGCTACAGATTTAGCAAATTTAATTCACTATGTGAGAGTTGCTGACGCTCAAGGCAATTGCCCAGTTGTAAACACTGGAGCTACAAGCAACACAGCTCAAACGGGCTGCACAATTGTTAATAGTATTTCTGAGTTAAGTGCAGTAAGCGGGTTTTCTATAGTTCCTAATCCTGTAAATGCAAATGCTACAATAACTTTTGAAAGCGCTTTAGCTGGCAATTATTCTTTCCAAACTATTGACATTTTTGGAAAAGTAGTATCTACCTCAACTAGAGAAGTAGCTTTAGGTTTCAATAATTTTACATTTGAGAGAAATAACCTTTCAGCAGGTGTATATTTTATTAAAGTATCTAATGGCACTAATGCATCTACATTTAAATTTGTAATCGCAGACTAATCATTAACAGTTTTTTGTAATAGCCTCTTCATTTTTTGGAGAGGCTATTGTTTTTTTAATACTATAAGTTAACTTTAAACATAATTTAAAACCAAAACATAAAACTATGAAAACGTTACAACAATGGTTAGATGAGTATGCCGTGAGTCATCAAAATCCTACAAATAAGCTGATACATTGGGTCTGTGTACCTGCCATATTTTTTACAGTAGTTGGGTTGTTGTATAGCATCCCTTTAGGTACTGCAGGTACTATGACAGAGGGCTTAGTTGCTAAAGTTATTTTAGTGTTTATAATTGGGTATTATTTCACGTTATCAAAAGTATTATCAATTGGGATGCTATTGTTTGGAATAGGATGTTTGGCATTAAGTTCGTTGATCCAAAATAAATTTGGTATGAATCTTGCAATTACTTCTTTAGTCATATTTGTGGTGGCTTGGATTTTTCAATTTTGGGGACATAATATAGAGGGCAAAAAGCCATCTTTTTTAAAAGATCTTCAATTTTTATTAATCGGACCAGCGTGGGTTATGACCTTTATTTTTAATAAAATTGGAATAAAACTTTAAACTAAAATCAACAATGAAGAAAATCTTATCGGTCGCTTTATCTTTTTTATTTGTATCGATGGCTACGGCTCAGCTCAGCGATGTACGTGAAATACTCAACAAATCAGTGGCGGCTACAAGCTCTATGAAAGGATGTGTATACATTATGAAAGGTACGGAAAGAGTACCCAATAAATCTACTTTTATTAAGCTAGAAATGCTTTCAAAAGTAAATACATCGCCATTAAAAATATACTCTAAAGTACTTGCCGATCCTAACAAAGGCACAGAATTGTTATATGTAAAAGGTGAAAGAGGGGACAAAATAAAAGTAAATCCAGGAAAGTTTTTACCAACACTAAACTTAGCTTATAATAGTTCTTTGCTCACAAAAGATCAACATCATACGTTGTTGAGTTCTGGATTTTCATTTTTTTCAAGACTAATAAAAGATGGAATGGCTGAGGCTGATGCTCAAAAGCGATTTAATGAAGTTTTTAAATTAGAAGGAGAGGTCACTTTTGAAGGTGTAAAATGTTATAAAGTCATTATAACTGACCCTACATATGGATATAAAGATGCCTTAGGTCAGGCCAATGATAATCTTCATACTTTTTGCCAGCGAAACTTAGTACCAGAAATAAAAGTTATGGAGCTGAACCCTTGGATTAAAAATTTCGAAACATCTTTGGCTGGAAAAACGATAAAAGTGCCTACTTCTTATGCTAAGAAATCTACTATTTATATCAACCAAACTAACTTTTATCCTATTTTTCAAGAAATGTATGATGATAAGGGACTTTATGAGAAATATGAATATTCAGGATTAAAAGTAAACCCAGTTTTCAAAGCTGATGAGTTTACGGAGGATTTCTCTGAGTACAATTTTTAATTTATAGACTATAAAACATAAAGTGCTGATTTTTTATCAGCACTTTTTTTATTTATGTTATTTTCGCAACGCAAAAATTAAATAATGAAAGAAATTTTAGCCAAGCGAATAGTAGAAATGCAAGAGTCAGCCACTCTCAAAATGGCAAAAATTGCGAGGGAGCTCAAAGCACAAGGACGTGATGTGATAGATTTAAGCATCGGAGAGCCAGATTTTGATACCCCACAGCATATAAAAGATGCTGCGAAGCGTGCTATAGATGAAGGGTATACGCATTACACCCCAGTACCTGGTTATATAGAACTTCGTAAAGCAATAGCTACAAAACTTAAGCGCGACAACAATTTGGACTATTCTCCAGAGCAGATAGTAGTATCTACAGGTGCGAAACAATCTATAGCAAATGTAGTTTTGAGCTTGGTAGAAAAAGGAGATGAAGTTTTGCTACCAGCGCCATATTGGGTTAGCTATGCTGCCATAGCCGAATTGGCTGAAGGTACATATGTAGAGATCCCCTCTGATATAGAAAGTGGATTTAAAGTTACTGCTAGTCAACTCGAAGCACATATTACCCCAAAGACGAAACTCATCATTTTTTCATCTCCATGCAACCCTACGGGTGCAGTTTATAGCTTCGAAGAACTAGAATCTTTGGCTAATTTATTGGCTAAGTATCCAAATGTATATGTTATCGCTGATGAAATATATGAATACATAAACTACACTGGGAAACCACACACAAGCCTTGCTTCTTTTGATTTTATAAATGAGCAAGTGATAACTGTAAATGGATTTTCAAAAGGATATGCAATGACAGGATGGAGACTAGGCTACATAGCAGCTCCACTTTGGATAGCAAAAGCATGTGATAAAATTCAAGGACAAATTACTAGTGGCACTTGCTCTATTGCTCAAAAGGCTGCTGAAGCAGCAGCACTAGAAGATATGACTCCCACATTTGAAATGGTAAAAGCTTTTAGAAAAAGGCGAGATATGGTTTATGAATTGCTGAAACAAATACCCCGCTTAGGCGTAAACCTTCCAGATGGAGCATTTTATTTCTTTATTGATATTAAAGATTATTTCGGAAAAAGTGCAGATGGCATAGTAATTGATAATCCTGAAAGCATGAGTGTATATTTATTGCAAACAGCAAACATAGGCTTAGTGAATGGAGAGGCATTTGGGGATAAAAACTGTATTCGATTATCCTATGCTGCGTCTGAAGAAAAGCTTATAGAAGTGTGTAAACGTTTGAAAGACGCATTATTAAAATTAAGTTAGAAAAAAGCATGATGAAGTATAACTTTTCAGACTTAAATGTTTTAATAATTGGAGATGTTATGCTTGATTACTATTTGTTTGGTCAAATCAATCGAATATCATCAGAAGCTCCTGTTCCTATAGTGGATATAGAGAGCGATGAGTATAAACTAGGTGGTGCAGCTAACGTGGCTTTAAATCTCAAAGGGCTTGGAGCAAATCCTACCCTTGTGAGTATAGTAGGTGATGATGAAAATGGTAAACGAATCATAAGTTTATTGAAAGACGAACAAATCAGTTCAAAGCATATCACTAAGTTAGAGAATAGATTGACCTCTATAAAAACCAGAATTTTTGATGACGAGAGGCAAGTAGTTCGCTTCGATAAAGAATCTGACGATGATCTATCTAAAGATGAAGAGGTAGCTTTGCTAACATTGATAGATACGCTTATCAAAAAAGAAAAATTTCATGCGGTAATCCTACAGGATTATAATAAAGGGATACTAACAAAAAAAATTATAAAGCAGGTTTTATTGATTACTACAAAACTCAATATACCTGTAGTAGTTGATCCCAAAGAATATAATTTTTTCGAGTATCAACAAATAGATTTGTTTAAGCCAAATTTGAAGGAGTTAGCAGAAGCGTTATCCATTAAAATTAACCCAAAAAGTTTATCAAGTTTAGTAAAAGCGGCAGAGGAGCTAAAACGCAGAAATAGATTTGATAATTTATTCTTGACGCTTGGAGCAAATGGTATTTTTGTATATGAAAAAAGTGGTGAAAATTATATAGTACCAGCTAGAGCCATAAAAACTGCTGATGTTTCTGGGGCGGGTGATACCGTAGTAAGTATAGCTACACTTGGATTTATTAAAAATTGGTCTTTGAAGGAAGTAGCTAAAATCTCAAATTTAGCAGCCTCTAAGGTTTGTAAAAAAGTGGGTGTATGTCCAATTTCATTAAAAGACTTAAAGTAATTTTTGTTTTATGTCATGCATTTTTTTTACAGACTGCATTTGCATATGATGAGCAGGATGATGCAATACGATCATTTTTGCTATACAATAATTGTGATTTTGATACTTCTAAAATAGTGATATTGTCTGATAAAGTCGATGTATCTTTTAATTCAGCTTTTACGTTAGTTCAAGAGAGAAAAATATACCTTAAATTTTTGAAGTCAACAAAAATAGGATACTTTGAATCCATTTATCTTAAGGATTTAGTAAAAAACACCGTAACTGGTTTTCCAATATTCGAGCTAATAAACTTAGATCAAGACAATAATATTGTAGCTAAAGATATAACTTCAAAAATTAAAAATCACGAGTTTAATTCTTTTAGTCAAGGTGCATTGTTGTATATAAATTATAAAAGCACTCATGCGTATAATGGAAGGATGCCGGTATTTTTTGTTCAATCTAATTTGCCTGTAGAGCAAGTTCAATTTAAAATTACGTATCCTGAGTTGGTAGAGATAGAGATAAAAAAGCCAATAAAAATTTTACCAGATGTAGATAATATCCGAAACTACAGTGCAGAATTCAAAACTGATATCGGTCTTACACGCATGAAGCATTTTGACCGTGTAATTCAATATTCTAAAGTACCCGTTTATCATCAGGAAGTTTATTCGGACTTTTATTTAGATAATTTTCATGCAATTCGTATCAATATTTCTAAGCTAAAAAGAGATGTTAAACAAAAAAATCCTGAGATTATTAGGAATGACAATGGACAAAGTCTGTTTATGGATTTATCTTCTAGAGACGATTTTATGCTCAAGTTTAACGAAAAGTTTGAGCTGCCAAAAGAGTACCACAACAAGATATTGTCTTTAAAAGATAGAGAGACGAAGTTGGCTCGTATTTTTGATTTAGTTAGACGTCATTTTTATGCGAGGAGTTATGATACCTTGTTTTTAACCAAACCCAATCAGTCCTTTAACTCTTTATGGTCACAACGTGTGGCCACACCTACAGAGATAAATTTTATGCTCATAAAGGTGTTACAAATTTATGGATTTGATGCTGTTCCACTCCTAGTATCTTCAAATAATTACTCTAAACCTAACATCAATTTTCCTGTTATATCAGATTTTAATAGGGTTATTTGTTGTGTCTATGAGGGAGATAAGACTATCCCATTAGATGGTAGTTTAAGATATGGAGAATTTCCTATGATTGCACCAGATGTATTGCAACGATGGGCTTTTTCACTGACTATAGACAAGCCAAGGTGGATTTTTATTGATGACACAAAGACCGATTATAGAAACCAAGTCATTCTTTTAGGAGATATCCGTCCACAAGATAACTTGCATTTTTTAGCGTATGTCAATAGTTATGGATACTCTAAAGCTGAACGAGTCGGAGTGTATATGAGAGATAGTTTAAAGTCGGTAGTAAATCGATATTTTAAAACTGAAGATGTTAGCCCCTACAGATTTATTATTGCAAATGAAATAGTAGATTCTTTACCCTTAGCCCAAGAATTTGAATTTTTGCAAAAGGGAGAATTAGATAATAACCTTCTTAATATGCCAGCTAACATTATAGGTTTTCCATCTAATTTGTTTGAAATTTATCCAGATAGGAAAACTGCAGTACATTTTTATATGAAACAAAATTATGACTATCTCTTGAAGTTTGGTATACCTAATAACTATGAAATATTTGTTATGCCTTCTGCAATTTCATTAAGTTATTTTAATGGAGATTTAATTTTTAAAAGCGAAGTGCACAAATTAGATAAATCTTTCTCTATAAAATATAATTTAGAGATTAACAAACAAACGTTTAGTGAATCTGAAACTGAAGAGCTTGGAAAGGCACTTCAGAAAATTAAAAACTTGATGCAACAAGAAGTTGTATTGAAGAAGCTTTACTAAACTTAATACATATTTGTAAAAGTCACTCATATATCTTATCCTTGACTAATATTATACATGAATACTCTATATAGAACCACTTTAAAAAATGGACTCAAGATAGTTTTACAACAAGACACAAGCACTCCAATGGCTGTGGTGAATGTGCTTTATGATGTAGGGGCTCGTGATGAAAATCCGACAAAAACTGGCTTCGCGCATTTGTTTGAGCATTTTATGTTTGAAGGGTCGAAAAATATAGAGAGTTTCGATACGCCTCTTGAATTGGCGGGTGGAGAAAGCAATGCCTTTACTACAAATGATTTGACTAACTATTATGAAATTATCCCATCTCAAAATATAGAAACTGCTCTATGGTTAGAAAGTGATCGAATGTTATCTCTCGCTTTTGATCAAGAAAGTTTGGATGTTCAAAAACGTGTGGTCTGCGAAGAATTTAAAGAACATTATATCAATAAGCCCTATGGAAATTTGTGGCATGAATTATCGGCTTTAGCATATAAAGTTCATCCATACAAATGGCCTACAATTGGACTGGATTTAAGTCATGTAGAAAATGCATCAATGACAGAAGTCAAGTCTTTTTTTGAAACATTCTATTTGCCTTCTAATGCCATACTGAGCGTATGTGGTAATTTTTCTTTCGAAACTATTTTGCCTTTAATAGAGAAATGGTTTGGAGGTATACCATCAGGCTCAAAGCTTAATCGAAGTTTGCCGATAGAGCCAAATCAAGTGGAATCTAGATATAAAACACTAGTAGCCGATGTGCCTTCTAAATCTATCTGTAAGGCTTATAAAATGCCTGGTAGAAAAGAGACTAGTTATTTTAGCCTTGATTTGATTCGTGATGTTATTGCTGGTTGTGAGACTTCTGCTTTACACCAAAATTTGGTGAAAGATAAAAAGTTGTTGAGTTCTGTTAGCTGTTATTTATCAGAATCTTTAGATGAGGGTCTTTTTGTGATAGAAGGTAAGCTTTTAGACGGAGCATCATTTGAGGAAGTAGACACTTTGATTCAGTCTTCGATAGATGAAGCAATACAAAAAGTGGATGAAAAGCAATTGCAGAAATTGAAGAATAAGTTTGAAACATATTGGCGATTTTCTGACACCAATATGATGAATAGAGCATTCAATCTTGCTTTTTACGAACTATTAGGCGATGCAAATTTATATTTTAAGGATGTGGAAATATACAATAGCATTACATTAGACCAGTTGATCAATGATGCGAAAATCGTTTTTGATAAATCTCAGTGCAACACTATATTTTACGATAAGCAACAAAAATGAGTCTAAATAGAAAAATACAACCCTCAGTTTCGCTCCCTACGAAAGTTGATTTGCCAAAAGTAGATACTATAGTGCTAGATAATGGATTGAAGGTTTATGCCATTTATAGTAGTCAGGAAATATTGAAAATCGATTTCACTTTTGAGGCAGGGAAATGGTATGAAGATAAGAATCTTGAAGCTGACTTTGCTTTGAGATTGGCTCGTGAAGGTACTCAATCAAAATCTTCATTTGAAATCAATGATTATCTTGATTTTTATGGTGCTAGCTTAGAAGAACACGTTTATTTTTCTAATTCAGGATTTCAATTATTTACACTTAGTAAATACACGTCAGAAGTATTACCACTTTTGAAAGAAATTTTAACTGAAGCAGTTTTTCCAGAGCATGAATTTGATACTATACTTCGAAATAAAAGAGAACGGCTATCTCAAAATTTGGCAAAAAATGATTTTGTAGCGAATAGACTTTTTGTTTCATCTATGTGGGGGAGCCAACATCCCTATGGACGTTTAACTCAGTTTGAGGATTTTGATAATCTCAAGTTAGAAACCATTCAGTCTTATTATAGAAAACACTTTACAGCTTCAAATTGCTTTGTGATTTTATCAGGCAACTATAATCAATCTACTATCAGTCAGCTTAATACTATTTTTGGACAGACCGATTGGATAGGAAAGAAAGTAGAGCTAATTGATCATTTAGTTTTGCCTTCTTCTAATTTTGAACAGTATGAAACAATGAAAGGCTCAGTCCAATCATCAATAATGATTGGCAACAAAAGTATATTGAGATCTCATCCTGATTATGATGCTCTAACTGTTTTGAATACCATCTTTGGAGGTTATTTTGGTTCACGGTTGATGTCTAATATTAGAGAGGAGAAGGGATATACATACGGAATATACTCTTCATTAACTCCATATCGAAATGGCACTATTTTTGAAATTAGTGCCGACACTGATATTTCTTATCGTGAAGCAGTTTTTAATGAAATATTTTCTGAAATTCAGCGTTTGAAAACTGAGCTCGTTGATAGTGATGAGTTGCAAACTGTAAAAAATTATATGGTAGGAAAGATTATGAGGTCTATAGATGGTGCATTTAGATATGCAGATGTTTGGAAAAGTTTGCTTTTATTTGAGCGAGATGAAGCGAGTTTAAATAACTATTTGAATACTATCAGTGAAGTAACAAGTGAAGACATGATGAAGTTCGCGAATCAATATTTTGATACCGAAAAAATGTATAAAATTGCGGTAGGATGATGAAAGCTGTTTTTTTAAAAAGATATTTTGTTTCTCTTTTAATGATTGTATTTGTGCATCAAATCTCTTTCGCACAGAATATTGTAGCTCCTCGTCTGACATGTGTAGTGAATGATTTTGTTGGGAGTAATGTGAATTTAACATGGCAAAATAATGCTAATCCTTGTGGCCCCTTTCTTAGTTACATTATTTATGCAAGCACCTCTCAAACTGGCCCATACAATGTAATAGGGACGATTACCACACAAGGGCAAACTACATTTACTCACTTGGGAGCACTAGGATCTAGTCCTACTTGGTTTTACTATATGGAGGCAAACTTTACTTGTCATGGAGCTACTATTTTACAAAGTGATACTATACAGAATGAATTTAATCCAAGAACTCCAGTTATTTTATCCACTAGTGTAAATCCTGATAATACAGTATCATTTAATTGGGTGCCAAGTACATCTTC
>JBIKJU010000279.1:0-2960 GCA_044360745.1 Chitinophagales bacterium | reverse complement strand
ATGATGTTTTTCTTGCAGAGTATTTTCTTTCGTGTTTTAGGCGATTCGTTTTGGGTAGAAAAGCTATATGGTATTTCTATAGGAATATTCATTATAATTTCGCTATGTCATTTGTTTTTGACTAGCTTATCGAAAAAACCTACTTACAAGAAAATGTTGTTTTTAGCACCTTTAGTTCTGTTTTTGTTTCCCTTGTCAGCATGGAGTATTCGAAGCAACATCATCGAACTTACCCAAACTCTTTTTTTAGTTATTGCTGTTTTGTTTTTATTCAAAAGCATAAATAAAAGCGGATTTTTTTATTGGATAAGCATTTTTATTAGTAGCATTTTTATTTTTCTAGCAATGCTCACTAAAGGCCTTACCACTTTTTTCCCTTTGTCTTTTTTTGTTTTTTATGATTTGGTGTACAAAAGAAAAATTACCTCGACTTCTATGCAAAGTTCATTGTTTTTACTTAGCTTTATTTCACTTGGTATCGCTTTACTATACTTCCTCAATGATTTTTCAAAATTTTATATTGATAACTATTGGCAGGTGCAAATTTCAGAAAGTCTGAAAGGAAGTTATCGGACTGTTGATAGTCGTTTTCAGATTGTGATTTACCTTTTTCAACAAGCATTTATTCCATTGATTTTAATGGTTTCTATACTTATGTTTAAAGGCAAAAAGTTTATTAAAATGCATGAGTTTAAAAATGAGATTATCTTATTTTTATTCATTGGGCTTTCGGCATCATTACCCATTATGATTAGCCTCAAACAAGCAGAATTTTATCTTTTTCCATCTTTGCCCTTTTTTGCCCTTTCTTTTGCTTTTTTTTGTTTACCTGCTCTTCAAAATATCAGTCATTATTTTTCTTTTAAAAGCCTTAGAATTCTTCAATTTGCATTCATTGCATCTATTGTCATATATTCCTTTTTTCAATATGGTAAATCAGAACGTGATCAAAAGCTTTTATTGGAATTAGATAGGTTATTTATGACACAAAAGCCATATCAGGTTAAAATTGCTTTAGTGGGAGACAATTCACATCTTATACAAGCTTATTCTAAAAGATATTTTCAATATGAATTTTCTCCTTTAGAGGAATCAGATTATATCCTAAAAATGGTAAATGGCAGATTAGTTGTTAATGCTTCCTCATTAAAGCAGTAAATTTTCAAAATTTAATTTTTGGCATTACTTTCGATAATAGCTAATAAAATATAATATGAAACATTTTACCTTTTTACCGATATTCTTATTGATACTTACCACTCAAATATCTGCACAGGAAATAAACGTTCTTAGTGTCGTGAAAACAATGAGTAAAGGCGAGCATCCTGCTATTGAAACTTTGATTGAAAATACTACAGTGAATGATGTTATATCTATCTTTGACTCAAAAATGAAAACTTATAAAGGAAAACTAGTCTCACCTCCTGCTGGAAACTTAGAGTATAAAGTAGAAGGGGCTACCATCCCTCAAATGAGCGACCAGCCATTAGACATTTCAGCATATTTTTTACCAGAAGGAAATAATGTCAGATTCACATCTTTTTATGGTGTTGGTGGATTATTCTTTAGTCCCAATAACCAAGTGCAGTATGCTATAGCTACTGATGTGGTACGTAGTATTCATACGCAAGTAGTATTTAATCAGTTGAATAGTAAGATAGAAGTTGAATCAAAAAAATTAGCAGCAATTGATGGTGAAATGAAACTACTCGATAAAGAGAAAGCTGATTTGGAGAAAGTTATTTCTAAAACTAATCAAACTGTCTCTAGGGAAAATAAGGAAGTCAGTAAAACTGAGCAGTCTAAGGAAAATACAATGTCAGAAATCGATCGTGCAAAGGCAAGTATAGCGAAGCAAAAAGACGAGTTGGCTAAGTATGATAGAAAAGCACTCGAAGGTGAAATAAAAGCATTAACAAAAGATCAAAAGGATATTCAAAAATCAAGTAATAAGGCATCAAAAGATATAGGCAAAAAGACAGCTATGATAGAGAAGTTGAAAAATGAAATCAGCAATCTAAATACTCTTGTAGAGTCGAATACTAAAGCTATGAATGATAAAACTACGCTTATAGCTGACAAAAGGGGAGTTATAAACATGAATAATCTTGTAGAGAAAGAGAAACAACTAAAGCAGTCTGAAAAAGACTTAGCAAAGCTAGAGAAAGAGGCGCAAAAAGCTAAATCAGAATTGCAAAAAAGTCAAGAACAGATTAAAACATCTGAACAAGGTATAGCTCAAAGTAAAAATGCGATAGAGGAAAATCTAAGAAAGCAAGCGGAAAAGAAATCTGCTTATGATGCTCAACAGCAGGTCATTAGTACACTAAAGGAAACACAATTAAAATTTAATCAATAACTTAATAAAATCAACACTATGAAAAAGATTTTTTCTTCATTATCAATTTTCGCATTTTCACTTTCATCTTTTGCTCAAGATATTCCATTGCAAGATGTAAAGAAAACCATGAGCAAAGGGGAGCATCCTGCTATTGAGGTAGTCATACCAAAAACGAACATTGATGAGGTAGCCAAATTATTCGAATCTAAAACAAAAGATTTTAAAGGAAAATTTGTAAAGCCTGCAAAAGGCAATGTGGAGTATTTGGTTGATGATGCTAAAATAGCCAATATTAGTGACCAACCTGTAGATATCTTTGCTTTGATATTACCAGAAGGAGAAAACGTAAAATTGACCACTTTTTACAGTGTAGGAGGGTTGTTTTTAGTCCTGTCAATGAGTCTCAGTATGCAATAGCTAAGGGTATCACAGCTAGCATATACAAGCAAGTTTTATTCGACCAGTTTGAATCTAAATTAAAAGAAGAAGCAAAAAAACTGGATAAGTTTGAAGGTGATTTTAAAGCATTAGAGAAAGATAAGTCTGGACTAGAAAGTGACATCAAAAAATCAAACGAGTCAATCAAAAAATCAGAGGCTGAGATTGCTAATAGTGAGAA
>JBIKJU010000278.1:0-2962 GCA_044360745.1 Chitinophagales bacterium | reverse complement strand
AATATTGATGTAGATATGGAAATCGTATTATAGAATGAGCTTGAGGTTGATTACTCTAATCAATTTACTGAGAGTCCAGTTCAAAATTTACCAAAGCCAACAAAAGATAATGATGAACATTTAGATTTAGTTTTGACAGACACTAGCGAGGAGGCACTTGGGCAAACTTCAGGAAGTATAGGAACGAATTATGATCCTCGACTTGATTTGTCTAATTTCAAAATGCCACCTTTAGAACTATTAGATGAGCATGGAAGTGAAAAAATAAAAGTAAATCCAGAAGAACTGGAGCAAAATAAAAACCAAATTGTTTCTACTCTCAACAACTATCAAATTCAAATATCTAAAATAAAGGCTACTGTAGGGCCTACCGTCACTCTCTATGAAATAGTACCTGCTGCTGGAGTTCGTATTTCAAAAATTAAAAACCTTGAAGATGACATAGCGCTTAGTCTTGCAGCCTTAGGTATTAGGATTATAGCACCAATACCTGGGAAGGGGACTATTGGTATTGAAGTTCCCAATATCAATAAAGAGATAGTGTCTATGCGTTCTCTTTTGCAGTCAGATAAGTTTCAGAGTTCTACGGCAGATTTACCTATCTGTTTGGGGAAATCTATATCTAACGAAATTATGGTAACTGACTTAGCTAAAATGCCGCATTTACTGATGGCAGGGGCTACAGGACAAGGAAAATCTGTTGGGATTAACGCTATTTTAGTTTCCTTACTTTATAAAAAGCATCCTTCGGAATTGAAATTTGTGATGGTAGATCCAAAGAAGGTTGAGTTGAGTTTATATGAGTTATTAGAAAAGTATTATTTAGCAAAATTGCCTGGTGAAGAGGAAGCAATCATTACAGACACTCGTAAAGTAGTAACAACACTTAATGCTCTTTGTGTAGAAATGGATAACCGCTATGAGTTGTTGAAAAAAGCACAAGTACGAAATCTCAAAGAGTACAATCATAAATTTATTAATAGAAAATTGAATCCCAACAACGGACATCAGTTCTTGCCTTATATAGTACTAGTTGTAGATGAGTTTGCGGACTTGATTATGACAGCAGGCAAGGAGGTGGAAATGCCTATAGCTAGGCTAGCACAGTTGGCGAGAGCAATAGGGATTCACCTCATACTAGCAACTCAGCGCCCTTCAGTTAATATTATCACAGGTACTATCAAAGCGAATTTCCCATCACGAATTGCATTTAAAACAACTTCAAAGATTGACTCACGTACCATCCTTGACACTGGTGGAGCGGAGCAGCTCATTGGGAGGGGAGATATGCTTTTTTCGCAAGGGAGTGATATAGTTCGACTTCAGTGTGGTTTTGTTGATACACCAGAAGTAGAGCGAATTCGTGATTTTATTACCCAACAACAAGGATTTAATGAAGCATTCTTATTGCCAGAATATATAGATCCTAATGATAAAAGCTCTGCAAGTGAAGACTTTGGTGCTGATGGCACATTAGACGAAATGTTTGAAGATGCGGCTAGAGTAGTAGTGCAAAACCAAATCGGCTCAACCTCTCTCATACAGCGGAGATTGAAGCTAGGATACAATAGAGCAGGTCGCCTGATGGATCAATTGGAGTCGGCTGGTATTGTTGGAGAAAATTTGGGAAGTAAAGCTCGTGAAGTAAGAGTAAAAACAGAGCTTGAACTTGAAGAAATTTTGATAAAATTGAGAGAACGTTAGTTTGATTTCTCGTTTTTTTTTCGATTTTTAGGATTCAAGCAAAACCTCATGCCAAAATTTTGGTCATTATTTTTTTTGGTTCTATTTTTTTTAGGGAAGGGAAATGCTCAATCTCTTGATACTATAGCTCCTGGTGTTGATTATTCTTATTTAAGATTAGATCAAGTTTTACGCTTTTATGAGAAGTATAAATTGGAAATAGTTCAAGCAGATAATCCAGATTTGTTTTTAGAGGTGTTTACGTGGATTGGAACTCCCTACAGTTATGGGGGAAGGTCTCATCAGGGTGTTGATTGTTCTGCACTTGCATCACAAATTTATGCTAAAGTATATGGTAAAAAAATAGGAGGGTCTTGTAGAGACATCTTCCCTAAATGTATGCCAATCGACAACAGCCAAATTGTAGAAGGCGACTTGGTTTTTTTCAATACTCGTGGAACTCTTACCCATGTTGGGGTTTATTTAGGAAATAATAAATTTGTACATGCTGCTGTTCATGGTGGGGTAATGATTAATGATTTGGAAGAAGCTTATTACAAAAGAAATTTTTATAAAGCTGCTCGATTTACAGATTAAATGTTTATTTTAGCTTAAAATTATTGCAATGAGATTTTTATTCATTATTGTTATCTCCCTTTTATCTTTTTCTTCTCAAGCTTTTGAGGGTACATTTGTAGCTAAATACAAGCAGTTTAATGAGAGTGGCGACAAGTTTGATTTTCACTGGACATTTAAAGGTAACAAATGTGCATTGAAAATGGAGTATACATCTAAAGACATCAAATCTAGTACTGTGTTTATTCCTGAAGTAGCTAACAAGCGTTTTTTAACGTATATGCCATCTTCAGCAGATAAATTATATTATGAAATCCCTTTATCTAGTGTTATTGGCGATACACCTAAGTTTCAAATGCAAGAAACCAATGAAACTAAAAAGATATCAGGTATTGAATGTAAAAAGTTTGTTTTCACATCAGAAGGACAAAACTGTGAAGTTTGGATAGCTCTTTCTGTAGATATAGATTGGAATCCTTTTGCTGCATTTTTCAAAACTGCTGTCGATATTCAAGCTATGGCTGCCAATGGCATCAAAGGTCTTCCTATGGAAATGATTTTGAAAGATGAAAGAGGAATAATTACTCAGTCATATACTGTCACGAGCTTTAATCCGCAAAAAGTTAGCGATGAGATGCTTGCTGTACCAAGTGGATATCAATTTAAGTCTACTACAGAATAGTTGTTTTTGTAAAAAGAATTT
>JBIKJU010000232.1:0-3511 GCA_044360745.1 Chitinophagales bacterium | reverse complement strand
ATGGTAGCTATTTAGGCAAATATAGAAAGATGCATATCCCAGATGATCCTGCTTATTATGAGAAGTTTTATTTTACTCCGGGCGATCTGGGGTATAAAGTTTTTGAAACAAAATTTGCAAAAATTGGAGTATTAATTTGTTGGGATCAGTGGTATCCCGAAGCATCGCGAATAACTGCACTTATGGGTGCTGAAATTTTGTTTTATCCTACTGCTATAGGCTGGTCTACTGCTCAAGATGAGCAAACTAATAATGAGCAATATAATGGCTGGCAAATTATACAGCGATCACATGCAGTAGCAAATGGTGTACACGTAGTTAGCGTAAACAGAGTTGGACTAGAACAAGATGGAGCTATGAAATTTTGGGGAGGAAGTTTTGTAAGCAATCCATTTGGTCGCTTGTTGTATCAAGCTTCACATGACAATGAAGAAACACAAGTAGTAGAAATTGACGTAAATCAAACTGATTTTTATAGAACCCATTGGCCATTTTTGCGCGACAGGAGAATAGATAGTTATGACCCTATCACTAAACGATATATAGACTAGCAATGACACCAAAACAACTAGGTCTCCATTTTCCAGCTGAGTTTGCGCTACAAGAAGCTATGTGGCTATCATGGCCACACAAAGAAGCTTCATGGCCAGGTAAGATAGATGCTATATTTCCTGTCTATTCCCAATTTATAGCCTTAGTTTCGAAAGGTCAAAAAGTGCGAATTAATGTAGCTGACGAGGCAATGAAAAATTTTGCGCTTAGTCATATTCAACAAACTGATACTAATTTATCAAATGTTGAATTTTTCTTTTACCCGACCAATGATGCTTGGTGTAGAGATCATGGACCAGCCTTTGTAGTCAATTATGAAAAAAAGCAAAAAGCTATCGTAGATTGGGGCTACAATGCTTGGGGTGGAAAATATCCTCCTTTCGATTTAGATGATGTGATACCTACCCTTATTGGTAATCAGTTTGGCTTACAAGTTTTTGAACCCGGGATAGTGATGGAAGGAGGGAGTGTAGAGTTTAATGGCAAAGGCACTTTGCTTACTACTACTGCATGCTTGCTCAATAAAAATCGAAATCCTCATTTAAGTCAGGCAGAAATAGAGAAGTATTTAATTGATTTTTATGGCGTGGAGCATATTTTATGGTTGGGCGATGGTATAGTGGGTGATGACACCGATGGGCATATTGATGATATAACTCGTTTTGTAGATGAAAAAACTGTTGTCACAGTAATTGAAGAAGATAAAGCTGATGAAAACTACGAATTGCTGCAAGAAAATTTAGAGCTTCTCAAAAAAATGAGACTGCAAGATGGAAAGCAGCTCGACATTGTAGAACTGCCTATGCCTAGACCTGTGATCTATGATGATCAGCGATTGCCAGCATCTTATGCTAATTTTTATATAGCCAACGAGGTAGTTGTGGTGCCTACTTTTAGAGATGAAAAGAATGACACCAAAGCTATAGATATTTTAAGTACTTGTTTTAAATCCAGAAAAGTTGTGGATCTTGACTCTACTGATATTATTTGGGGTTTGGGGAGTTTTCATTGCTTATCGCAACAAGAGCCAATGGTTTAGATTTGTGGAATTTATCTCATTTATCATCTAACAATAAAATAAAAATTATGAAAACGATTTGTGAAGGATTAAGTAAATTATTGTTATTGGTGGTGATTGGATTTGTTCTTTCATCATGTGGAGAAAGAGAAAGATATAAAGCGGAAGATTCTATGACATCTTCAGTAGCATATGAAGGTGAAGTAGTAGATGCATCAGCTCCAGCTTATGAGGCTAATGCTAAAGAAGTTATTCTGCCTCCTATTGTTAAAGACCCATCTCGAGTAGAAACAAAAATACCAGCAAAAATTATTTATACAGCTGATATACGTTTTCAAGTACAGGAGATAGCAACTAGTTATTCTAAAATAAAAGCGTTGACATCAAGATATAACGGCTATTTGGCATCAGACAATCTTTATCAAAATGATTTTGAGAAAAATCAGAATTTTACGGTAAGAGTGCCAGCATTGGCTTTCGATAGTCTTTTAAAAGAGTTGGAAGGGGAATCCATTTTTACTCAAAACAAAACAATCTCCGCGAACGATGTCACTGACCAGTTTGTAGACATAGAAGCCCGTTTAAAAACTAAAAAAGAGCTTGAGCAGCGCTATTTGGCTATTTTGCGACAAGCCTCTAAGGTTGCGGATATATTAGAGGTTGAGCAAAAGCTTGCAGAAATTAGAGAAGAAATAGAAGCTCAAGAAGGCCGTATGAAATTACTACAAGATCAAGTCACTTACAGTACTATTAATCTCTCTATTTATCAGACTTTAGAGTTTAAGCAAAGACCATCTGTTTCTTTCTTTTCGCAGTTTTTAGACGCAATAGTTAATGGCTTTGATAGCTTTAAAGGGTTTTTACTTAACCTAGTTTCACTTTGGCCGTTTTTAATTGTTGTACTAATTATATTTTTTGCAATACGATACAAAATCAAGTCTAGAAAATAGTTAAAAAACAACTTTTAGGACCACTTTTGTCATAAGATTGTCAAAACATACTTTGAATTTTGTTGTTTACTTTGAAAAGAAAGTTTATATACTATATTTGTTTTAGAAAAACATTTAAACAACATAATCAAATTGCTATGATTAAAAATTTCTCAATCAGTACACTTTTTTCAGCATTAATAGTGATGCTAGGTGTAACATTTTACGGTTCTAAAGGAGATGGCTTTTTATTGGAAAATAAAAAGAAGCCATATGGATACAAAGCACAGGTGGCTCGTGAAGCAGCTGAGTTTAGACAATCCAGATTTTTAGATGAAAACGGAGAGTACCATCCAAACTATATTGCCCGTGCTCTTCAACAAGCTGATGCACTTCGTGCATCAAATGCTTCTAGATCTGGAGCTTTAGGACTACAATGGGAAGAGATAGGTCCAAACAACATAGGTGGCCGTGTGAGAGGTATGGTATTGGATAAAAGAGACCCCAATAGAAAAACCCTTTACATAGGAGGAGTAGGAGGTGGACTTTGGAAGTCTATAGATGGTGCTGATAGCTGGAGCTATATCCCTTTACCTGATGTGTTATCAGTAGCTTGTATGGCACAGGCATCAAATGGTACAATATATATAGGTACAGGTGAGGGTTTGGCACAAATAATTGGTACACGATATAACTCTGGATCTGTTGGTAATGGTATTTATAAATTAACTGGCAACGATGTTATTGAGCATTTAGCATCAACAAAACAAAGTTCGTCTCTTAATTTAGTTTCAACTAATACATGGTCTGAAGTAAATAGAATTGCAATAGATCCTAATGATCCCAATCACTTATTTGCTGGTACTGGAGGTGGGCTTCAAGAGTCAAAGGATGGCGGTCAAACTTGGACTCCTGTTACAGATGTAAAAACACAAGCTGGAGGAAATGTTAATGCAGGTACATTATCTCCAGTTGCAGATGTAGATTTTTCAGCAGATGGTCAGTATGTATA
>JBIKJU010000109.1:0-6929 GCA_044360745.1 Chitinophagales bacterium | reverse complement strand
TCATTAAATCAGACAATGCAGGTTTAAGCTGGGTTACAGTTCCTACATCAAATAACAATGCTCAACCATTAGGTTCTCCTTCGTTTTTACCACAATATTCTCAAACTAAAGGTAGAATTGAGATTACTACAGCAAAGTCTAATCCTGCTGTAGCTTATTTATCTATTGCCAATGCACAGGGAGGCGGTTTCCATGGTTACAAAACATCGGATAATGGTCTGACATGGCAAAAAATTGGTGAAGCTGGTGCTACGTTTAATCCTTTTGGTGATAATGGACAAGGTTGGTATGATAACATCATAGCAGTTAATCCTTTCAATGAGGACCAAGTTTTTATGGGAGGTATTCAAAAATTCTCTTATAGTTCAGGTTCTGGTTGGAAATTGATGACCATTTATTTTGGAGAGCCTTCTAATCCAAATTGGGTACATGCAGATATTCACGAAGTTATTTTTGATGATACGGATAGTAACATCGTTTATGTAGGTTGCGATGGTGGAGTATTCAAATCTACTCAAGCCTATGACAGGTTTCCAAATCCTCCATTTTATGCAAAGAATAGAAATTTAGGAATAACACAGGCTTATTCAGTTGCTGCTGGACCAAGAGGTGATGCAATGTGCGGAAATCAAGATAATGGAACAACTTATGTACCATTTAATCTCAATAGCCGGGGATCAGCAAAATCTATACGTGGAGGAGATGGTGTATCGTCAGAGATTTCTACTATAGATGAGAATGTGTTTGTTTACGGTGTTTATTATGGTGATATTGTTCGCTCTAATAATAAAGGTGTTGGTGGTTCTTATTTTTATGATAATGCAATTGACCCTAATGGAGGTAATAGCCCAACAAGATGTGGACAAGCTAATAACACTAGATTTATTACAAATTTCTATCTAGAAGAAACATTTGAAGCTAGAAACTCTGCAGAAACAGTGACTTTCGTTGCTGACAAAAATTATAATGCTGGCGATATTGTTGAAGTTACCAGTAAAACAAAAGCGAAGTTTAAAGAAGTGTTATCTTCTGCCATTTCTCAAGGGGCATCTATTCAATTCCCTGATAGAATTAAATCTAGATTCTTTTTGCCAACTAATTGTGGACTATGGATGACTCCTGATATTCTTGACTTTGGTGGTTCACCTCGTTGGTTTAGAATTCAAAACAATATTAACCCTAATGCACTATCTCAGTCATTTAGTGGTGATACATTATATTACGCTTCTGGAGGTACTGTTTATAGAATAGCAAATATGAATTCTATCCCTTTTGATTCTGCATTAGTTAAATCGGGAAATGCATTTACTTTATGGAATAAAATGGGAGCTGCACCTTTTTCTAGAGTAGTAGCAAACAATGGTGGACGTTCTATCGAAGGATTATACGTAGATAGAAATAACTCTCGTCATCTTTTAGCATGCTTTGCAGGATTTAGCTCTTCTGCTTCTGGTAATAATGTTTATAGAAGTCTTGATGCAGGTCAGACTTGGACAAATATTAGCAACAATTTGCCAAATGTACCTGCTTATAATTGTGTTATTGATGCCAACGATCCTGATCATTATATAGTAGGAACAGAAATAGGTGTATTCTCATCGAGCGATGGTGGTGCTACATGGCATGAGGAAAATACTGGAATAGGAAGAGTCCCAACTTTTGCAGTTCGTCAAACACGTTATATTGGCGAAGATTGCTACATGCTTTACTTAGGAACACATGGTAGAGGTATGTGGAGAAGTTCTACCTTACTTAAATCTGGCTGCGAACTAAATGCTTTAAGTATTAAAGAGAAAGACAATAAAGCGGATATCAACTCTTTGGGTCTTTATCCAGTACCTATGGCTTCTAATGGTACAATTGAACTAGAATTAACCAAGTCTGACAAAGTGACTTTTAGAGTAGTAGATTTACCAGGTAGATTAGTGAAAGAAATAAAAGTGGGTCAAGTTTCGGAAGGTAAACAAACCTTTAATCTTGATGTATCTTCTTTAAGCGAAGGAAATTACATCTTAGCAGTAACACTTGATAGCGGACGTACTTTCTCAAAAGCGTTTACAGTTAAGCGATAATATTTAAGTACTTATTTTAAATTGCCCTTGATGAATATCAGGTGCAATTTTTTTTATGACTAAACTCATGTGTAAACTTGACAATGTTGAAATAGTTTGACGAACAAAAGCTTTATCTTTGATTTTTAAAACAAGATTGATAAAGCATGGCACTTCAAGAGAAACAGTTTAAATTAGCTACATGCTATCACTGTGGTTTAGATTGCAAAGATGAAATTTTGTATTTTGAAGAGAAGCAGTTTTGTTGTGAAGGATGCAAAACAGTTTACGATCTATTGAGTAAAGGAGGACTTTGTGATTATTATACTTCAGAGGATTTAGAAAAAGTAACTGGATTTAAGCCTGGAGAGCAAAAGCGATTTGATTATTTGGATGATCCCGAGATAATTGAAAAGCTCGTAAGGAAAGCCGACAAGACTCATGCGAGTGTCACTTTCTACATACCAAAAATTCATTGTAGCTCTTGTTTGTATCTTTTAGAAAACTTGTTTAAGCTTAAAAAAGGGATAAACAGATCTACAGTAAATTTCCTCAAACGTGAGGTTAATATTACCTTTAACAAAACGATACTGTCGCTCAAAGACATCGTTGTTTTACTCTCTTCTATTGGCTATGAGCCACATATCACGCTAGATCAGCTAGGTGAACAAAAGAAGAATGTAACGCTATCAAATTATTACAAGAAAATAGCTGTAGCTTTCTTTTGCTTTGGCAATATGATGCTACTTAGCTTTCCAGAGTATTTGGGAATAAGCCATCAGTTTGAGTCTTCTTATCGGCAATATTTTGGGTATCTCAACTTTATTTTAGCTCTTCCTGTTATGTTTTATTCGGCTGCTGATTTTTTCAAGTCTGCCTATAACTCAGTTAAGATGAAAGCCGTAAACATGGATATACCCATTGTTATCGGTGTTATTGCGATGTTTTTGAGGAGTAGTTATGAAGTTTTTTTTCTACAGGGTGGTGGGTACTTTGATACACTCGGAAGTCTTATTTTACTGATGTTGATTGGACGTTTGTTTCAAGATAAATCATATTATCAAATGTCGTTTGATAGAGATTATAAATCTTATTTCCCAATTTCAGTTACTGTTAATATAAAAGGATTGGAAAGGAGTATACCATTATCTAAACTACAGAAAGGGGATGTTTTACTCGTTAGGAATGAAGAATTGATCACAGCTGATTGTACTCTCTTGTCAGATGTAGCATCTATAGATTATAGTTTTGTGACGGGTGAGTCATCTCCAGAAATTTGTAAGCAAGGAGAAATGATATATGCCGGAGGTAAGCTTATTGGTAATATGGCTAAAATGCGTGTAGAAAAAGAAGTTTCTCATAGTTATCTTACTCAGCTTTGGAATGATGTAGCTTTTAAAAAAGAAGCAGACAGATCAGTGTCTACTCTTGCCTCTAAGATGAGTAAGTATTTTACACCATTAGTACTGTTGATAGCTGTTGTTGCATTTGTGTTTTGGGCTAAAACTGATTTGCATAGAGCTTTTAATGCATTTACTTCGGTTCTTATTATTACTTGCCCTTGTGCCCTCGCATTATCATCGCCTTTTGCTCTTGGCAATGCGTTGAGGGCACTATCTAATAAAAAATTTTTTATCAAAAGTCATATAGTCATTGAGATTTTAGCTAAAATAAATAGTATCGTTTTCGACAAGACAGGCACTCTTACAGAAAGCAGTAAAGCACAAGTTTATTTTAAAGGTGAGGTTCTTGATGAAAGAGAAACTCGATTAACAAAAACCTTATTACAGTCGTCATCGCATCCATTAAGTAAAAAAGTCTTTAGTGTGCTTCCAGAAATAAGCCTTAGTCCTACTACAGATTATAAAGAATGGATAGGATCGGGTATTGAGGGCTGGATAGAAGATACTCATGTAAAAATTGGGTCAGCAGATTTTGTTGGAGCAAAACAAACATTCTCCGAATTGATTGGTAGTAAGGTTTTTGTAAGTTTTGATAAAAATATAAAGGGTGTATTTGTTGTTAACAACGCTTATAGAGAAGGGGTGAAAGAAGTAATGAAAAGTTTGTCAGAACAGTATGATTTGTTTTTGCTTTCAGGAGACAATGATAGAGAACGCTCTCATTTAGTGAATTACTTTGGGGATCAAAATAAAATGGTTTTCAATCAAAAGCCTCAAGATAAACTTCAGTTTATAAAGTCATTAAAAGAAGGCCAAAAAAATATATTGATGATAGGAGATGGACTTAATGATGCAGGAGCTCTAAAACAAAGCGATGTAGGATTGGTCATTTCAGAAAATACCAATAATTTTTCTCCCGCATGTGACGGAATAGTAGATGCTAATGAGTTTAATAAACTCCCAAACTTGATGGCATATTCTAAGGGAGTAGTGAGCGTTATAAAATGGAGCTTCTTTATTTCGCTATTATACAATGCTATTGGTATTTATTTTTCAGTAGGAGGAACTATGTCGCCATTGGTAGCTGCGGTTTTAATGCCAATTAGCTCAGTTACTATTTTATTGTTTACAACTATTGCTACAAGGATTTTAGCAAACCGAATGTTAAACGATTAATCTTAAAAATCATTAATTGTTATGACGATTGTCATAAAAACGTTAAAAAAATAGGAATACCATTGCACCATAATAATCATATTCAATGACTGCTCTATTTGTCCTCATCGGTTTTAGTTTGATTGTAGCCATAATTTTTTTGGTTGCATTCTTTTGGTCAGTAGGTGATGGGCAATATGAAGATGATTATACACCATCTGTTCGCATATTGATGGATAAACGAAAAGAAGAAAAATCTCTTAACACTAAACAATAAAACATGGCAATCGAAAAATTTTATTACGACAACAAAATCGTCCGAAATTTCGGACTAGCCTCATTAGTATGGGGTCTTGTAGGAATGTTAGTGGGCTTGATAATTGCACTACAACTTACTATCCCGTCCTTAAATTTTATAGAGTATGCTACCTTTGGTAGACTAAGACCATTGCACACTAATGCGGTGATTTTTGCATTTGTAGGAAATGGTATTTTCATGGGAGTTTATTACTCCTTGCAGCGCCTTATGAAAGCGAGAATGTTTAGCGATGCATTAAGTGCTATCCATTTCTGGGGCTGGCAGCTAATTATTGTTTTAGCCGCTATTACATTACCTTTAGGAATCACAACCAGTAAAGAATATGCTGAACTTGAGTGGCCTATCGATATTATGATTACTCTCATTTGGGTAGTATTTGGTATCAATATGTTTGGCACTATTCTCAAAAGAAGAGAAAGACACTTATATGTTGCTGTTTGGTTTTACATTGGTACATGGATCACAGTAGCGATGTTGCATATCGTAAACTCCTTAGCGTTGCCAATTTCCATGTTTAAGAGTTATTCTTTATATGCTGGAGTACAAGATGCCTTGGTGCAATGGTGGTATGGTCACAACGCAGTTGCGTTTTTCTTGACAACCCCTTATCTCGGAATGATGTATTACTTTTTGCCTAAGGCAGCTAACAGACCTGTTTATTCATACAGACTTTCAATAGTTCACTTTTGGGCATTGATATTTATTTATATCTGGGCTGGCCCTCACCACTTGCTTTACACTTCTTTACCCGATTGGGCTCAATCATTAGGTACAGTATTTTCAGTGATGTTGATTATGCCATCTTGGGGTGGTATGATTAATGGATTGTTGACCTTACGTGGTGCATGGGATAAAGTAAGAGAAGATGTGGTTTTGAAATTTATGGTAGTTGCTGTAACGGCATATGGTATGGCTACATTTGAAGGACCCCTCTTATCAGTAAAATTTGTCAATGCTATTTCTCATTATACTGACTGGACAATTGCACACGTTCACGTGGGAGCGTTAGGTTGGAATGGGTTCTTGACTTTTGGAATTTTATATTGGTTGATTCCAAGAATGTATGGAACACAGCTATATAGTAAAAAATTGGCTAACAATCATTTCTGGATAGCTACTTTGGGAATTTTGTTTTATGCTGTTCCACTTTATTGGGGTGGATTTACACAGAGTTTTATGTGGAAACAGTTTACAAGTGAAGGTCTACTAGCGTACCCTAACTTCCTTGAAACACTGACCTCTATTTTGCCAATGTATTGGATGAGATCTTTTGGTGGATTTTTGTATCTAACAGGTGCTTGTATTGGTGCTTATAACTTATTTAAAACAGTAGCACAAGGTACTTTGATAGCTGAAGAAGAAGCTGAAGCTGCAGCACTAGAAAAAGACTATAAACCTCATGGATCAGAAGGTTGGCATAGATGGATAGAGCGCAAGCCTATTCAAATGTTAGTATTTAGTTTGGTTGTAGTTGCTATCGGAGGTATTATAGAATTTGTGCCTACTTTTATGATACAATCAAATGTGCCTACCATAGCTAGTGTGAAACCATACACTCCTCTTGAACTACATGGTAGAGATATTTACATTAGAGAGGGATGTTACACTTGTCATTCACAAATGATTAGACCATTTAGATCAGAAACAGAGCGATATGGTGAATATTCAAAAGCTGGGGAATTTGTTTACGACCATCCATTCCAATGGGGATCTAAACGTACTGGGCCAGACTTAGCAAGAGCAGGCGCGGACAAAAATAAGAAAACTGACGCTTGGCATTATAATCATATGGATGATCCAACATCAATGTCGCCAGGTTCTATCATGCCGTCTTATTCTTTTATGCTTGATAATGATTTAGATGTAACAACTACTTCAAGAAAAATAAAAGCTATGCAGACATTAGGCGTTCCATATCCCAAAGGATATGATTTGAAAGCTGAAAAAGATTTAGAAGAGCAAGCTAAAAAAATTACTGCTAGTTTAGCTAAAGATAAAATC
>JBIKJU010000105.1:0-7082 GCA_044360745.1 Chitinophagales bacterium | reverse complement strand
TTAAATGCACAAGCATAGACCCAGGTGCTTGTGAAACTGAATTTTCTTTAGTAAGATTTGATGGTGATAAAAATAAAGCTGAAAGTGTTTATAATGGTTTTAAGCCGTTATCGCCAGTAGATGTAGCAGATGCAGTTGATTATGTATGTTCTACTCCACCTCATGTTAATATTACCAATTTAGTCTTGTACCCTACTGCACAACGATCTGTTTATGTCATTGATCGTAAATCTTGACTAAGTTGATTAAAATATAATGGGGATTTCAGAAGTCTGCTTCCATACCACGAAAATAACTCCCCATCTACAAGCATAACTTTAGATTTCGGGAAATGGATTTTAAATTCAGAGAGGTGTTTTTCTTTAAAACTATAAGGCTCAGTAGATAGAAGAATGTAATCAGGCTCTAATTTTTTGCAATATTCTATACTAATTTCTGGATAACGTGATTGATGAGCAAAACAATTTTCTAACCCCATTTTTGTAATCATATCATGGATAAAAGTGTCATTCGCGACTACTATGTAAGGGTCTTTCCAGATAAAATATACGGTTTTATTATTTACTTGCTGAAATGGAACTATGCTATCAAAATTTGTGCTGATAGATTTAGCCATTGCCTCACTAGCACTTACAATATTGCATAATTTCCCAATGCTTTTTATCATGTCAATCGCATCATCAAGTGAATTGACATCACTTAGCCATACAGGATAAAGTCCTCTTAAAAACTCTATTTGTTCTTTTGTGTTTTCTTCTTTATTACCAATGATAAGATCAGGCTGAAGCGATTCTATCTTCTTTATATCAAGGTCTTTTGTGCCACCAATTTTTGTTAGGCGTTTTACTTTTTCTCTTGGATGAATACAATACTTTGTAATTCCTACAATAGACTTTTCGAGACCTAAATCAATCAAGAGTTCAGTTTGTGATGGTACAAGTGAAATAATCCTTTGTGGAGTTTTTTCTAAAGAAAAAGAGTAACCAGTATGATCTGAGAATAGCATTATGCCAAAGCTTCTATCAAGTCGAATTCAGTGATAATGCCAAATTCACCACTTGGTTTTTTTACAAGTACAGCTGCATTTTCTTTGGTGATGAGTTTTGAAAGTTCAGATGTGTTCATATTCCATTCTACTGTTGGGAAAGGTTTAGACATAATTTCGCCAACTTTGCTTTCTTTTATATTGCCACTTTCAATGATGAAATTTAAAATATTTCTTTCAGAAATACTTCCCTCTATCGCTCCTTCATTAGTTACTGGAAGTTGAGTCAGACCTTTTTCTTTCATTAAATTAAACACATTGATGAGTAGTTCATTTTGCTCAACTGTAATGAGTTGATTCAATTGTTTTTTACGATGAATAATACTTTTTGCAGTGATTTCTTTTTCTTCTAAAAATCCTCTCTCTCTCATCCAGTCATCGTTGTAAACTTTACCTACATATCTACTGCCATGATCATGAAAAATTATGACTACGATATCTCCTTCTTTGAATTTATCAGCCATTTGTAACACCCCTTGCATAACCGCACCACCGGAGTATCCAGTAAACAGTCCCTCTTCTTGAGCTAGTCTTCTGCACATTTGCGCAGCATCTTTATCTGAAACTTGCTCCACATAGTCTATAAAGTCAAAATCAAAATTGCCTGGGATAATATCTTGGCCAATACCTTCTATCAAATAAGGATATGCTTCCGAAATATCTTTTTGCCCAGTTTCTTTGAATCGTTTTAAAATAGAACCAAAGGCATCAACAGCTAAAGTTTGTATGTTTTTATTTTTTTCTTTGAGATACATGGCTGTGCCAGTCATAGTGCCACCAGTACCTATTGTACTCACATAATGCGTTATCTTCCCCTCTGTTTGTTCAAAAATCTCGGGACCAGTACTTAAGTAATGCGCTTTTCTGTTTGATAGGTTTTCATATTGATTCATCCAATATGAATTTGGAATTTCTTGAGAGAGTCTATGAGCCACAGCATGATATCCTCGAGGGTCATCATGAGAAACATTTGTAGGACATACAATTACCTCAGCTCCAACTGCTCTAAGCGCATCTATTTTTTCTTTAGACTGTTTGTCGTTAGTAGTGAAAATTGCTTTATATCCCTTTACGGCAGCTGCCAAAGCTAATCCCATTCCTGTATTACCAGATGTACACTCTATAATCGTTCCACCTGGATTCAATAAACCTTGAGCTTCGGCATCTAAAACCATTTGAAGACCTATTCTATCTTTTATTGAATTGCCAGGATTGAAGTACTCCACCTTTGCATATAGTTCAGCTTTGATTAAGTCTTTCCCAATTTTATTTATTTTGACTAATGGAGTATTGCCTATAGTTTCTAAAATGTTGTTATAAACCTTCATAAACTCAAATTTTTTTTGATGATAAATTCTATGTAAAGATAAAAATCCTTAATTCCTTTTTTGGAAGAGGCATGAGATGTTGATAAATCAACGAGATTTACTTATTGAGTATGATTTTTTCTAGCTTTTCTACCATAGCTAAAGTTGCAGGACAACGATGGAGATTTTCGGCATACACTTTAGTTTGATCTAAAAAATCATTGCGAACAAAATGAGGAAAGCCACTACAATCTTTAGGTCTTATGGCGTACACATTACACATATTGGTTTTGAGATTTAGATGCTGACAGGGTTGATTGATGTTAACGATGTCCCCGTTATCTTCGTCTATTTTCAAGAATTTATCGAAGTAGGACATGTATGTCATTCCTATATGCTCAGCTATTCGCTTTACCTCAGCTTTGCTAAAAGTAGGTGTCATTGTTCTGCAACAGTTTGAACAATCTAGACAGTTTATTTCAGCCCAGACTTCTTTGTCAATTGCTTTTACAGTTTTGAGTAAATTTGGAAGTTTTCTTTTATGTAACGAAGATAAAAACTTGGTGAGTGATTTCTTTTTTTGATGCGCTCTGCGAATAGTTCGATCTAACGAAAAGGTTTTATTCATAGTATAGATTATACGTTATAAAATAAAAAAGTCTCGCTTATGCAGCGAGACTTTTCTATAAAGCTTTTTAAGAATTATTTCTTAACAGCGTCAGTAGCAGCAGCAGCAGCAGCATCTACAGCAGTAGTAGCAGCAGCAGCAGCAGAGTCTACAACAGCAGTAGTAGCATCAGTAGTAGTTTCTACAGCTTCAGTTACTGTTTCAGTAGTAGCTTCAGTAGCTTCAGTAGCAGCTTCTTCAGCTTTCTTAGTATCGCAAGATGCTAGAACTAAACCAGCTACAACTGCGAAAGACAAAAATAATTTTTTCATTTTTTGTTTGTTTTTTAATGGGTTAAATAATTGACATGCAAAAATACATATTGTTTATTGATAATTCCAAATTTTTTCAAAAAAAATTTTACTTTTCTCTAAAAACAATGGTAATTGGCACTCCTTTTAGGTCAAAATTCTTCCTTAACTGGTTTTCGAGGTAATTTTTATAACTATCGCCTATATATTTCGGATGATTTGAGAAAAATGCAAAGGTCGGGGTACGTGAAGGTAACTGAGCCACATATTTTATTGACACTAATTTTCCAGAGGTAGCAGGTGGGTGGTATCGTGCTATTTCACGAAGCATGATTTCATTTAGTTTTGAACCAGGAATTTTAACAGAAAGACGATTGTAAACATTATCAATTTCATCTACAAGTTTGAAAATACGCTGTTTTTCTAATACTGAAATAAATAAAATAGGCACATCATTAAATGGAGCTAGTTTCGCTTTGAGTTGTTCCTCAAATCTCAACATCGTTTTATCATCTTTATCAATCAAATCCCATTTGTTGATAGCTACTATTATCCCTCTCTTCTTTCGAATAGCTAGTCTGTAAATAGTAAGGTCTTGTTGTGAAAGCTCGGTAGATGCATCCATAACTATGATAGCAATATCAGACTCATCTATGGCTTTTATGGCTCTGATGACGGAGTAAAATTCTAGGTCTTCGTGTACTTTACTCTTTCTTCTAATTCCAGCAGTATCTATCAATATAAACTCTTTCCCAAACTTAGAGTATTTGCTATGTACACTATCCCTAGTAGTTCCAGCTATAGGAGTTACTATATTTCTATCTTCGCCTAACAAAGCATTAACTAAAGATGATTTGCCCACATTAGGTTGTCCAATAATACATACTTTAGGTATGATCTCTTCTTTCAATTCTTCTTGCTTGGGAGGCATAGCTTCTACTATTACGTCTAATAGTTCACCGCTTCCAGATCCTGTCATAGAAGATATTCCAAATAAATTTTCTAACCCTAGGCTATAAAATTCATTAGCATTCATAAGTCGTTCAAAGTTGTCGCATTTGTTGACTACCAATAACACTTTTTTTGGTGATCTTCTAAGAATATCAGCAAACTCGGCATCTAAATCGGTAATGCCGCAGGTAGCATCTACAACAAAAAGTATAAGAGAAGCCTCGTCTAAAGCTATATAAACTTGTTCCTTTATATTTTTTTCAAAAACATCTTGTGACCTTGGTACAAATCCACCAGTGTCTATCACATTAAACTCTCTTCCTCCCCAATCACAAGTGCCGTAAATTCTATCACGTGTCACTCCGCTAAAGTCGTCAATTATGGCTTTCTTTTCACCAATTAATCTATTAAAAAGGGTAGACTTGCCTACATTTGGTCGTCCTACTATCGCTACTGTATAACTCATAAGACCTCAAAAGTACAGAAAAAATATGGTATTAAAGATTTTGAGCTATTGAAGTTGCATCTATATCATTATGGGAGGCATTATATAGGCATTTGCCTGATGATATGAGTAAAACTTGAGGAGATTGATGCTCAATATTGAAATCTAATGCTATTTTGTTTGATATAGCACGGTATGTTATTAGATCGAGATAAAGGGGGGTGATTTTTTCTGAAAGTTCTCCCCATTGATGTTCTAAGCTACGTTTAGCCATACTACTTACAGAACATCTGGTGCTATGCTTGAAAATCAAAATAGGTTTATCGAAAGATTGCGAAATTGCTTTACTATAATCTTCTTCCGAATTAATGTTTAACCATTGCATTATCTATGCTTTCGGTTCTGCTTTAACTACTTTTACTTGAGAATATGTAGGACAGGTATTTCTGTCGCATGATGATAATGCGAATCCTATTACGAAAAGTACTATCGTTATTTTTGCAATTGATTTATTAAACATATATGTTTATTTGAAAATAAAACGCAAATATAGCCTTTTTTAGTATTGGTAAAAATTTATTACTTTTAAATAGGGTTAATAAATTGAGTAAAGAGTCTCATTCGAGCTAAAAAGCTTGTTTATTTTTACATATTTGTACCTAAAAAAAAGTTATGGCCAGCATATTTGATAAAATTCAAGAAACTGTCAGTTTTTTAAAGCCTAAACTGTCTGAGGATTATACATATGGTGTCATTTTAGGAAGTGGGCTAGGCAATTTAGTTAATGAAATAGAAGTGCATTTTCAGATAGCATATGCAGATATTCCTAACTTTCCTGTTTCTACTGTGCAGGGGCATAAGGGAAGTTTAATTTTTGGTAAATTGGGCGGAAAAAATATTGTAGCAATGAGTGGTCGCTTTCATTATTACGAAGGATACAGTATGGAGGAGGTTATTTTTCCTATCCGAGTTATGAAATTTTTGGGAGTGGAAAACTTAATGGTTTCAAATGCTTCAGGTGGGATGAATGCAGACTATGAAGTTGGTGATTTAATGATTATAAGAGATCATATTTATCTTCAACCAGAGCATCCTTTGAGGGGTAAAAATGATGAACGATTAGGACCTCGATTCCCCAATATGAATTATGCATATAATCCTAATTTTATAGAAATGGCAAAGGATATTGCGGTAAAGAATGATATAAAGGTTCATGTAGGCGTTTATGTAGGCGTACAAGGGCCTACTTTTGAGACCCCTGCTGAGTATAAGCTATATCATATCATGGGTGGAGATGTAGTGGGAATGAGTACAACACCCGAAGTAGTAGCGGCTCGACACATGAATATGGAGGTTTTTGCCATTTCAGTAGTGAGTGATATCGGCTATCCTTTTGAAAAAGCTGATCATGTTTCACATGCTTTTGTTTTAGAAAAGGCAGCAGCAGCAGAGCCTAAGATGACTAAGATTATTATTGAATTGCTTTCATCATTATAATTCCAAAATAAATTTTGTAAATTTTGGTTGCAGCATGATATATAGGTTTAGTCAATTTTCACTTTTGTTTTTGCCACTGATTTCTTTTGCCAAAACAGACAGTATCCCAAAACGTGTAGTAAAGCAACGGTATGATGTGTGGTATCATGCACATGATCCCAATAAGTTGTATAATATTGATACTTCTATTTTTCAATTGCATAGAAATGATTTTTTAACTAATGATGGGGTTGAGTTTTTGCATTTAGGAAATACTGGTACAGCAGCCTTTCCGTTGATTTTTCAGCCTAAAAATAGTAAGGGATTTAGAACTGGTTTTCATCAATTTGATGCGTACAAATTCACTATGGATTCGCTTCGATATTTCAAAGCTCAACGTCCCTATACAGAGCTGAGTTATTTGATCGGATTGCAATTAGAGCAGATATTCAGAGGTCGATTTTTTCATAGTTTGAAAAACGGATTAGATTATGGCGTAGATTTTTTTAGAATTAATAGCAGGGGTGGGTACAATCGTCAGCAAGCTTTAAATACAGGGTTTTATTTTTATGCCAAGTACACTCCTAAATCTAATCGTTTTGGACTTTATACTAACCTTATTTTTCATCAAGCAAAAGTCAATGAAAATGGTGGTTTGACAAGAGATTACTTTGCGACTGATACCACTTTTTTTAGAAATAGCCTTGTGCCTACTACACTATCTGGTGCCACCAATCGACAAGCAGAATGGAATTGGAATGCAGGAGCTGATATTTTTTTAGGCAATAAAATTATTACTAAATCGAGTGACACATCCTCTTTCAAAAAAGTAATTCCAAAATTTAAATTTGGATATGCCATATCTGTCACCTCTAATGTTTATAGCTTTTTAGATGAATCACCAGATTCGCTTTATTATGGTAATTATTTTATCAGCAGC
>JBIKJU010000247.1:0-3359 GCA_044360745.1 Chitinophagales bacterium | reverse complement strand
AAGTTTTTAAATATTGGCAATGAGATTAATTTTGAGTACATCCCAAAACGAGTAGACTCTGATAGCACATACAAGGAGCAGTTTTTGGCAGCAGGAGGAAAAGTAAAGTTAGATTATTGGGTACCTACAGATTTTTCAGGTCGACTTCCTTTTTCAAATTTGTATGTTGAAGGATATGTAAAAAGTAATACAGCATTTAAATCACCACTGCATTTTGAAGGTAGAGTGCGGTATTTTTTAGCTGGATATAATCAAAATGATTTGATGGTAGGCGGCACAGTATCTGCAAAAATAAAAGATTATGTAGAAGTAAATGCCGCTGTAAGCTATAATTTATTTGCTCCAGCATTTATAGAAAACCGATTTGCTTCGCAGGGTTACACAGCTTGGATAAATGATTTTAAGAAGCAAAATGAATTTGTGATTAGAGGACGTGTTTATTCTCCAAAAATTAAAGTAGGGGCAGAGGTGAGTAATACAGTTTTGAAAGATTTTATTTTTTACAATGAGGGCTTGTCACCTGTCCAAGAAGCTAGAGCTATGAATGTGTTTTCGGTAAGGGCTTTCAATCGGTTTGGAATAAAGGGTTTTCATTTAGATAATGATATTTGGTATCAAAGTATAGCGGGTGGCAATGCAATACAGCTTCCAAATTTTGTAAGCAAACATAGCATCTATTATGAAAATAGATTGTTTAAGAGAGCCGTTTGGTTTGCATTGGGATTTGACGTGCGATTCAATACAGCGTTTAATGCTTATGGTTATAATCCATTTATTGGTCAGTTTTTTGTACAAGAAAAAAGAAGGATGGTTTTTACACCAGGCTGGGATGTATTTTTGAATTTAAAAGTAAAAACAGTGAGAGTATCGCTTTTGGGTAATCACTTAGGGGAGTTGATAAAAGGACGTCCAAACTATAATGCATACCTATATCCAAACAGAGCAGCATCGTTTAGGTTTTTCGTTAGCTGGCGGTTTTTAGAGTGATGATTTGTCCACTAAAGCAATAGCGTATGCCTTGATTTTATTAATCATAGCAGTCAATCCATTAGAACGCTGAGAAGTAAGCAACGATCGCAAATGTATTCTTTCTAAAAGTGTCAATTCATGTTTAGCAATTTCTAAAGGAGTGTGTCCAGAATACACTCTAACCAAAAGCGATACCACACCCTTAGCTATAGCTGTGTTAGAATCTGCCTCAAAATACAGTTTATCATTTTCTATTTTTGGTCTTACCCATACTTGCGATTGGCATCCTTTCACTAGAAATTCTTCTGTTTTAAATTCATCAGATAAAGGCGGGAGTTTTTTACCTAAATCCATGATGTAGTCATATCTATCCATAGGGTCATCAAAAACCTCAAAGTCTTTTACAATTTCTTCTTCTACTTCATTTATTTTCATTGTAATCTATTTATAGTTTTTTCAAGTGCAGCTACAAAAAGGTCAATTTCTTCTTCTGTATTATAAAATGCAAATGAGGCTCTGCATGTGCCTTCTAGCTTTAGTCTTTGCCATAGTGGCTGTGTGCAGTGGTGTCCTAGTCTTATTGCTATACCTTGCGCATCGAGCAACATGCCAATATCAAAGTTATGGCACTTATCTACTACAAAGCTAATAACAGAAGATTTGTTTTTGGCAGTACCTACAAATTGAATCCCATTTATTGACTTCATTTTTTCCATACCATATTGTAGCAGTTGTTGCTCGTATTGGTCTATTTTATCAACTCCTACTGCCTCCATATATTTCAACGCTTCTGCCATGGCTATACCTCCAGAAATGTTGGGAGTGCCAGCTTCAAATTTAAATGGTATTTTGTTATATGTCGTCTTTTCAAAAGTTACTACATCTATCATTTCTCCTCCACCCATATAGGGATCCATTGCTTCCATAACTTCTCTTTTGCCATATAGAATGCCGATACCAGTAGGTCCTAGTACTTTATGGCCTGAAAATGCCAGCCAATCACAATCTAAGTCTTGCACATCTACTTTTTTATGAGGAAGTGCTTGTGCCCCATCTATCATTACTTTTGCGCCCCATGCATGTGCTTTGCTGATAATTTCTTTTACTGGATTTATTGTTCCAAGCGAATTCGATACATAGGTCACAGAAACTATTTTTGTTTTTTCACTCAATAGTTTTTCGTATTCATCCATCAAGAGTTCACCAGCATCGTTAATAGGAATAATCTTCAACTTTGCACCAGTTTGTTCACAAAGCATTTGCCATGGGACAATGTTTGCATGGTGTTCGAGATTCGAGATGATAATTTCATCATTTTCTTTCAAAAACTTTCTACCATAAGCATTGGCCACTAAATTGATGGCTTCTGTTGTCCCCCTCAGAAAATTAATTTCTGCATCTTCTTTTGCATTCATGTATTTCGCGATATACTGACGTGCGTTTTCATATGCTTCTGTAGCTTGTTGGGCGAGGTAATGCGCACCTCTGTGGATATTACTATTGTACCGATTGTAATAATCAGTAATAGAATTGATCACTTGTGTCGGTTTTTGAGAAGTTGCGGCATTGTCAAAATAAATCAAAGGCTTACCATTTACTTTTTGGTGAAGAATAGGGAAGTCCTCTCTTATTTTTTGAACATCAATTATTGCCATATATTAATTGTTTTAATGATGCTAATTAGTAATAAATTGTAAAAATCAAAAATCTAAATTGCTATCGGCTTTTAATTTTTCAAGCAAAAATTCTTTTACTTCTTCATCTTTTATTTTCTCAATAACATCTGAGGCGAAAGCGAAATTTAAAATTGCTTTTGCTGTTTCTTCATCTATACCTCGTGCTTTGAAATAAAACAATTCGTTTTTGTTGATTTGTCCTATAGCAGCACCATGGCTACATTTTACATCATCTGCAAAAATTTCCAATTGCGGTTTTGATTTTATAGTTGCTTGTTCTGATAAAAGAACTGCTTTAGAAGACTGGAAGGCATTTGTTTTTTGAGCATCTAAATGCACCATTATTTTACCATTAAACACTACTGTGCTTTTGTCGTCTATCAATGATTTGAAAAGCTGTGAACTCTCACAATTTGGAACTTGGTGGTCTATAAAAACATGTTGATCCGCTAATGACTCTTCATCAGTGTGACAAAAGCCAGTTAAAGAGGCATAAGCATTTTGCCCCATTAATCTAGCATGCGTGTTATTTCTTATGAATAACGAATCTCTAATAAATGAGTTGTGAAAAAACCGTGCATTCGATTTACATTGAGCTTCTAAGGTATTTACTACAACTAAATTTTTGCTGTTATCGTTTATACTGTTGATATGTATTTCAGCATTTTCTTCTAAGAAAACTTCAGAAGTGTTTATAACATAGTTAGAGTCATT
>JBIKJU010000052.1:0-10457 GCA_044360745.1 Chitinophagales bacterium | reverse complement strand
GTGGTGAAAATAAAGCAGAAATCGTCAATAACTATGATTGGTTTAAAAACTTTTCGTTTTTAGATTTTATACGCGATGTAGGAAAATATATCAGCGTAAACTACATGATGGCAAAAGATTCTGTGCAAAATAGATTGGAAAATGGTATGT
Organism: Chitinophagales bacterium; assembly: GCA_044360745.1. GTDB lineage: Bacteria > Bacteroidota > Bacteroidia > Chitinophagales > LD1 > CALAYL01. The sequence continues at coordinate 10,307 of JBIKJU010000052.1, read as the reverse complement.
CGTTTACAGAGTTTAGCTACCAATTAGTACAAGGTTATGACTTTTATTATTTATGGAAAAATGAAGGAGTAATGTTGCAAATGGGCGGTTCTGATCAATGGGGAAATATCGTTACAGGTACCGAACTTATAAGGAAAAAAGCGAGTGGAGAAGCGTTTGCACTTACTACACAACTCATTAAAAAATCTGATGGCACAAAGTTTGGGAAATCTGAAAAAGGAAACATTTGGCTTGACCCCAATAGAACTTCACCCTATAAGTTTTATCAGTTTTGGCTCAATGCTGCCGATGATGATGCTAAAAACTATATTAAAATTTTCACACTAAAAACTAAAGAGGAGGTTGAGTCGTTGATTGCTGAGCATGATGAAGCTCCACATGAAAGAAAGTTGCAAAAGGCACTTGCAGAGGATATCACTGCTCGAGTTCATAATATAGAATTATTAGAAAGAGCTAAACTCACTACATCTATTTTGTTTGGCTCATCGTGGAATGATTTTATACAGCTAAATGCGAGTGAGCTTGAAGCTACTTTTGACGAAGCAGATGTTTTTACAATAGACAAAAGTGTATTGTTTGATACAGATTTAGTGAGTATCTTAGCGGAACAGACCACTATCTATCCATCAAAAGGGGAAGCCAGAAAAGCTCTACAAGCCAATGCCGTCAGTGTAAATAAAGACAAAGTATCAATTGATAAAAAGTTGAATGATACTGATTTGCTACATGGAACTATACTTCTGATTCAAAAAGGAAAGAAAAACTATTATCTAATAAAAGTAAAATAAACATCACCCAATGCGGATAAGTTTCTACATTGTAAGTTTTAGTATGTTGTTGTTTGTAATTTCGGCATGTAATAAAGTGCCAGTGGCATGTTTTGAAATAAAAACTCCAATAGATAGCATCAGAGTGGGCAAGAATATTGAATTTGATGCAGCTTGCTCTATTGATGCGCAAGATTATTTTTGGGATTTTAGTAATGGACTAGGTGGCAATACAGAATATATCATTACACAATTTGATACTGCTGGCACATATAATGTTACATTGGTAGCTGCAAGAGGAAGTAAGACTCAAAAGAATTCAAAAGACATAATCGTAAAACCTTAGAAAAACATATAGAATGAATATACATCAATTTAATTTCCCAACTACTATCCGATTTGGAGCTGGCGTAGTCAAAGAATTACCTAACTATTTAAAAGCTAATGATATTAAACGACCATTGGTTGTCACAGATCCTAATGTTGCTCAACTGCCTTTTTTTAACGCTATCATTGATGACCTTAAGTCGAATGCTATTGGTGTGGAGGTGTTTTCAGATATACACAAGAATCCTGTAAAATCTGATGTTTACAAAGGCACAGAAGTATACGATTCATCCAAATGTGATGCTATCATAGGTGTAGGGGGAGGTGCAGGACTTGATGTAGCACGAGCTATTTTATTGCGGATAAATCACCGTGAAGACTTATTTAAGTATGACGATTTGATAGGTGGTGATGTCTTTGTCACTAATGATGTTCCACATTTTATCACTATACCTACTACAGCTGGAACAGGAAGCGAAGTTGGTAGAAGTGCTATTATAGCTGATGATGAAACTCATCAAAAGAAAATTCTTTTTTCACCTAAGCTCCTTGCCAAGATAGTTTTTGCTGACCCTATGCTCTCAATGGAACTACCATCTTTTATTACTGCTGCCACAGGTATGGATGCGCTTACCCATAATATGGAGGCATTTTTAGCGAAAAACTATCACCCTATTTGTGATGGCATAGCGCTCGAGGGCATCCGACTTATTGCTAACTCTTTAGAAGGGGCAGTTAAAAATCCAACTATCGAAAATCGCTCAGAAATGCTTTTAGCATCTATGATGGGAGCTATCGCTTTCCAAAAAGGCTTAGGTGTTGTGCATTCTTTAGCTCATCCAATGTCTTCATTGCTTGACACGCATCACGGCTTGGCAAATGCTGTCAATATCCCTTACGGTATGCAGTTTAATATCTCTGGATTTGAAGATAAGTTTAGCCGAATAGCCTCTACACTTCGCTTGTCTGAAAACTCAGGCGATGCAGTAGTAAAATATTTATTTGATTTAAATAACAGAATTGGAATTCCGCATAAGTTAAGTGATGTAGGTGTGAAACAAGAACATTTAGACACATTAGCAGATTTAGCATTTGCAGACTTTGCTCACCCAAACAATCCTAGACCGGTTAGCCGAGAAGATTTTAGACAGCTCTATCAACAAGCCCTATGAGTTTGAAAATTGGCATTACAGAAACAGCTACTAATTATCAAAATTATATCAATTGGATAAAACAACCACTTGATGGTTTTGAAAATGTAGAAATTGTAGAGCTATCTTTTTCAAAAGGTAACTTTATGGACTGGAAGCAATGTAATGCCATTCTTTTTACAGGTGGGGTAGATATTCATCCTGGTTTTCACAGCTCAAATTATTCACTTCGTTATCCATATGCACCAGAAGAATTTTCTATTGTGAGAGACGAGTTTGAACTAAACATATTAGAACGAGCTATCGATCGAAAACTCCCAATACTAGGAGTTTGTAGAGGGCTACAATTGATCAACTCTTTTTTAGGAGGAAGTTTGCATTTAGACAATGGCGACAATAAAAATCAAATTCATAAAAAGGAATTTGATAGCGACAAACAACATTTGGTAAGCGTAATCCCTGATACATTTCTTTCAAAAATAGTTGATGTTTCAAAGGGCACAGTCAATAGTGCACATCATCAATCTATCAATGTATTGGCAGAAAGTCTTTATGTATCAGCAGTTTCAGAAGATGAAGTTATAGAAGCCATAGAGTGGAAAAAACAAATTAATCATTTTTTTCTTGCTGTGCAGTGGCATCCCGAAAGGATGTTAGACTTAGGAAGTCCTTTTTCAAATAATATAAAAATTGCTTTTTTTCAAGCAGCAAAAACACATTTAGATAATTATACATTATCTACTAAAATTTAATTTATGAATACCATCAACCCTTCTACTCAAGAAATCATTACAACATTAGATGCTGATACTGTAGAGCAACTACAAAGCAAATTGGCAAAACTAAAACAAGCTCAACCCCCATGGTATTCAAAGGGTATAGATTATAGACTTGAGATTTTATGGAAGTTTTATGATTTATTGGAAGTTCATAAAGCTGTTTTAGCGGAGGTTCTTACAAGCGAAGTGGGTAAGCCTACACAGCAATCTATTAATGAAGTTAACGGAGGTAGAGGTCGCATAAAATGGCTTTGTGATAATGCAAAAAAATATTTAGCGACTGATTGGATGACCGAAGAAGAGGGCATAGGTGAGAAAATTGAATATGAACCTTTAGGTGTAGTTTGTAATATTTCAGCGTGGAATTATCCCTATTTAGTGGGTATAAATGTTATTGTTCCTGCTTTATTGGCGGGTAATGCAGTTATGTACAAGCCTTCAGAATTTGCAACCCTCACTGGGCTAAAAATACAATCATTGTTATATGAAGCTGGCGTGCCATCCGATATTTTTCAAATAGCTATTGGTACCAAAGAGGTGGGAGCAGTTTTGTTAGAAATGAATTTTGATGGCTATTTCTTCACAGGCTCGTACGCTACTGGCAATTTTATATACCAACAAGTGGCTAAAAAAATGGTGCCATGCCAGTTAGAACTTGGCGGCAAAGACCCTGTTTACGTTGCTGATGATGTAGTTGATGTAGCCAATACCGCAATAGGCATTGCAGATGGAGCATTTTACAACAATGGACAGAGTTGCTGTGCTGTAGAGCGGATTTATGTACACGAAAAAATATATGATGATTTCTTAAATACTTTTGTAGCAGAGATGAAGAGCTGGAAAATCGGTTCGCCAACAGAGGAGGGAGTTTATATTGGAGCATTGACACGCAAAGAGCAGATTACTTTATTAGAACAACAAGTAGAGGATGCTAAAGATAAAGGAGCAGATGTACTTGCTGGAGGTAAGCGAATAGATAGAGTCGGTAATTTTTTTGAACCAACTGTTTTGATCAACGTCAATAACTCAATGCGTGTGATGCGTGAGGAGTCTTTTGGTCCAATAATAGGAATCATGAAAGTGAAAGATGATAATGAAGCCATAGTATTGATGAATGATACCGATTATGGACTTACTGCTGGCGTTTATTCTAGTTCGCAAGTTCGAGCTGAAAATATTTTAGCACAAATCCAAAGCGGCACAGGTTATTGGAACTGCTGTGATAGAGTATCTGCAGCATTGCCATGGAGTGGAAGAAAGCATTCTGGATTTGGAGCCACACTATCACATGCTGGTATTAGAGCCTTTACACAGCCCAAAGCATATCATTTGCGTGGAGCCTGGTCTAAATAATTTCAACATATGCTAAGCTGGTTTAAAATCAATATCAGCGGCCGAAATTTTGGTTGGGATGTAATGCGTGCAATCGCTATTTTATTAGTCTTGGGTGCACATGCATTTCATATTATCGCCAACCATGTTCCAAAAACAGTTTCGACTATTTTTTTGCCAGATGGAGTAGACATATTTTTTGTGTTGAGTGGTTTTTTAGTTGGACGTATATGGATTACCATGATTCAACAATCGCAAAAAATAGAATGGAATTTATTTTTAAGTTTTTATAAACGAAGATGGTTTAGGACTGTTCCTGTTTACTTAGTAGTTATATCGGCTTTGTTTCTATATCGCTGGATAGCTTCAGATTTTAATTTTCAATGGCCTTGGCAGTATTACACCTTCACTCAAAATTTTTTTCAAAGCGAATGGGATCCCTATTTCTTTTATCCTGAAGGTTGGAGTCTAGCTGTTGAAGAATGGTTTTATCTCACTATGCCCATTATTAGTGTGTTAATACTTCATGTTTTTAAAAACAAGATGAATGCCAGCTTATTGGTTATATCATTTTATATTGTGTTGCCTTTAGTCTTTCGACTCTATGTTTTTCAGCATAATGAGATTGTTGACTTAATAGCATGGAATAGAGATATCCGTAGATTAGTTATTTATAGATTAGATAGTATAGGTTGGGGACTACTGATAGCATGGATCTTTATATTCAACTCTTCTCTTTGGGATGAACTAAGAAAATGGACATGGCTTTCGTTCACGTTGTTTATTCTAGTTATTCTTTTGGCGCAACCTTCTTTTATGCAAGTGGCTTATTTGAGTACGTTTTATTTTTCGTTGTTTGCTTTTGCTTTAGCGCTGCTTATGCCCTATATAGCACTAATAAAGTCTCCTAATATACATTTTTTAAGATTCATAACTTATACGAGTCTGTTTTCTTATTCTACGTATTTGCTTAATCGAACTTTTGTTTATAAGGTTGTTTTTATGCCTTATAAAGCACATTTTGATTCATCTTTTTTGGCAGCTGTCATCTTTTATATTATATTTTTTTCGATAGTGTTTATTGTAGCAGCTGTTTTTTATTTTTTAGTAGAAAGGCCACTAACTAAGCTTAGAGATAGGATTTAATATTAAAAGTATATAGTGATAGCAAGCATTTCAGCCGATTTCATCTATTTTTTATTGAATAAATGCGATAAAATTTAATTTATAGTATTTTGCTGAAATGTCCGCCAATTGTCATTTTTCTGCAATATTTATACTTGTGGCTTGCTTTATCTGTTAACAGATTTTATATTTGTTTTGTAAAAATTATATTTGTCAGCCTATTTATAAAAAGATAATAAATTTTACATGAAGAAAATATTAACCCTTATTGTATTAGTAATGTCTACGGTGCTTATCAAAGCGCAAACTGGAGAGATTTCTGGAAAAGTAAAAGATGAGAAAGGAGAGGGAATGATCTCTGCTACTGTAATCATTATAGATGCCTCTGGGAAGAGTACTGGTGTAGGTACTGTTACGGATTTTGATGGAAATTACTCAGTGAAGCCACTTCGACCAGGAAGTTATGATGTACAATATTCTTATGCGGGTTATTCTTCTCAAATTCAAAAAGGGGTTTTGGTAAAAGCAGACCAACCTACATTCTTAAATATTAAACTTAATCCAGCAGACAAAGTATTAAACCAGGTTGAAGTAGTAGCATACAAAGTCCCACTCATAGATAAAGCATCTACTACAAATGCGACTACCCTAAGTAAAGATGATATTACAAATATGGCTACTCAGAGTGTAGGCGATCTAGTTACTTCAACCTCTGGGGCAGTAGAAACAGAATCGGGTATTAGTATAAGGGGAGGTCGTGGAGAAGCTACTGAGTACTATGTAGATGGTGTAAAAGTTATAGGAGAGCCAAATATTCCAGTTCAATCAATTGAACAGCTTACGGTAATTTCTGGAGGTTTGCCTGCAAGATATGGTGATGTTACTGGTGGTGTAGTTAATATCACTACGAAAGGACCAGCATCTGAGTTTACTGGCGGTGTTTCCATACAAACTTCACAAGGTTTAGATGCTTTTGGATATAATCAGGCCAATGCCAACTTGATGGGACCTATCATTAAATCAAAAAAGGACCAAAGAACTATTCTTGGTTTTTCAGCAGCATTTGAGTTTTTAAATCAATTAGACAGAAGTCCTTCTGCTTTGGGAGTATGGCAAGTAAAAGACAATGTGCTGAATGATATCAAAGATGCTCCACTTCTAAGAAATCCAAATGGAACCAACTTTTTCTTCAAGTCTGAGAATTTGACGTTCCAAGATATGTATAAAACTGCCGCAAAACCTAATAATGAGCAAAGAGATTATAAAGGGGTATTGTCGTTTACATTAAGTCCAAAGCAAGGGTATAATCTATCTTTTGGTGGAAATATCAGTCATGTAAGATATAATGATTGGATTAGAGGATATACTCTATTGAATGCAGAAAATAATCCTCAATACACAGAGTTAAACTACCGAGCATTTGCTCGTTTTAACCACAATGTGTCAGAAGCTAAAAAAGCTAAACTAAAAGAAGGCGAAGAAGGCAAACAATCTGTTTTCCAAAACTGGTCTTATACTTTGCAGTTTGACTACGAGAAATTCAAGAGAACAAATGCTGATGAGTCTCACGGTACTCGCTATTTTGATTATGGTTACATAGGAAAATTTGAAACAGAAAGAGAAGCCAACTATACCTATACTACTCAAAGCGTAGGGGGTGTAGACTTCAATGGTTGGATACAAAGTGGAGAAGCCCGAGATGTAAATGTTTCATTCAAACCTGGTACTTTAAACTCATTAGGCGCTCGATTTACGGAGCAATATTATCAGCTATTGGGAGCTACAAGAGATGCTAACGGCACCTATAGAGTACCTAACTCAGTTGCTCCAGGTTTTACCCAAACTATTGACCAGATAGCAGGTAATAGAGGTTTGATTAACGGCCAACGTTCTGAATCTATTTATAACTTATGGTTCAATATCGGAAGGCAATTCAATGGGTCAGGAGTGAATAATAATGACGAGCAGTATCGGGCTCGTATTGAGACTTCTTTCGACCTTCAGAAAAAGGGAGGGGACGCTAAAAATAGACACACTATAGAAATTGGTTTTGAGTATGAGCAACGAGTACAGCGCAATTATTCTATCAATCCTTTGTTTTTATGGGATATAGCTAGAACTAATGTCAACAAGCACTTGAGCCTTGATACTTCTAATGCTATATTAAGAATCAATGGACAAGATTATGCAGCTAATGACCCTAATCGTCCTATATTTTATTTTACTGACTCTCTTAGATTTGGCGATAAAGCTGATTTAAAGCAACAAGGATATTTCGATAGAAACCTACGTAAATCTTTGGGTTGGGATCCTAATGGTACAGAAAGAATTGATATTTATGCAGTAGACATTGATAGGTTAAATATTGATCAGTTTTCAGCTACTGAATTATTATCGTTTTTCTCGGGTGGATCAGAGATTGTCTCATTTAGAGGATATGACCATACTGGTAGAGTGTTGAATAACCGCCCAACACTCAATGATTTCTTTAAGCAAAAGAATGCAGATGGTCAATATACAAGATTGCAAGATGCTTATAGACCAATATATGCTTCAGCTTATATATCTGATAAATTTTATTACAAAGATTTAGGTTTTATGGTAGGTCTTCGTGTAGATAGATTTGATGCCAATCAATCAGTATTAAAAGACCCATATTCTTTATATGATATCAAGACAAAAGGTGAAGTGAGCCAAATAGCAGGTACAGCAGTGAGTCATCCAGATGCTATGGGTAATAATTATGCAGTTTATGTTACAAAATATGGAGAGGGGGGTAGCATAGCAGGTTATAGAAATGGCGATGTGTGGTATGATAGATTTGGAAATGTAACTACTGCAAGGGCAATAGCCAATCAATCTAGTGAAGGAGCCTTACCTTATATTAATGTTCCAAATATTGATAATCTTACAACATCTGAGGCAAGATCTTTTATACAAAACAACCCAGATGAGTTTGATCCTAATACATCATTTACTCGTTACAAAGCACAATATATCTTTATGCCTCGTCTTCAGTTTTCATTTAATATTACTGACGATGCCCAATTTTTTGCTCACTATGATGTGTTGAGCCAACGACCAAGAACTAGAAACCAACTCAATTTAGCAGAGTATTTATACTGGTCTGAAAATACAGGGATTAAAAACAATCCTAATCTAAAACCAGAAACTACTATAGATTATGAATTTGGTTTTAAACAAAAATTGACTAAATCATCAGTTGTTACCTTATCGGCTTACTATAAAGAATTTAGAAACTTGATTCAAGTAAGAAAGCTATTACAAGCTTTCCCATCTACTTACACCACCTTTGACAATGTGGACTTTGTATCGGTAAAAGGTTTGAATGTGATTTATGATATGCGTAGAACAGGAAACTTCAAAATAAACGCTAACTACACATTGCAGTTTGCTGAGGGTACAGGTTCTGATGACGGTTCTCAACAGTTTTTAGTAGATGCTGATGTGCCAAACTTCAGAACAATATTTCCTGTGGATTATGATTCACGCCATCAAATCAACGTTAGTCTTGACTATCGTTTTTCTGAAGGTAAAGAGTATAATGGACCAGTGATTAAAAATAAACAAATTCTTGCCAATTTTGGAGTGAACTTATTATTGAGAGCTAGATCTGGGAATCCTTACTCTACTACTAATGTACCTACTGAGGCAGCTAGCTTAAATGGTGGAGTACGTCAAAATACTACATCTTTGAATGGACCTCGTATGCCATGGCATTTCAGAGCAGATTTGCGGGTAAATAAGGATTTTGCATTTAATGTAGCTCGAAAAGGCGATGATAAAGATCCTAAGCGTTTATCAATAAGTGTTTTCGTATGGGTACAAAACTTATTCAACACTCTTAATGTAAATGGTGTTTATAAATTTACTGGTACTCCTAATGATGATGGTTTCTTAGATTCACCTCAAAAACAAGTAGAAATCAACAACCGTTATAACCCACAATCATTTAGAGATTTATATAGAGCAGCAGTTAACAATCCTGAAAACTATACTTTGCCAAGAAGAATATTTTTGGGAGCTTCATTCAACTTCTAATTTTAATAATTGAAATATATGCTTATGAAAAAGAAAATTTTAATCCCGATTGTCACTAGCTTGATATTGACATCAGACGTATTTGCAAGGATAGGTTCGCCATCAGCTAAGGCAAATCCATCTACTGTAGCTTATAAAGACGAAGCTGGAGATTGTAGAATACCTGTATCACAAGCAGAATTAGATATTAACAATGTTCGTTGTCGACTTTTAGCAGCAGGTGACCTATGGTGGGATTTTGATAAAGCAAGATATGAAGTGCCAAAAGGAGATGGTACATCTGTAGGTATACATGCTATTTTTGCTGGCGCAATTTGGCTATCGGCAAAAGATGCAGCAGGTAATTTAAAAATGGCTGCTCAACGTTTTAGACAAGGAAATTCAGACTTTTATGCAGGCCCTTTGGATAACTCTGGAAACATAGATCAAGCTACATGTAACCTTTGGGATAGACACTTTACTGTACTAGGTTCAGATATAGCTCAAGTACAAGCAAAATTTCAACAAGGTGCTCTAGGTGCAGCGGATATTCCTCAGTCTATACTTTTATGGCCAGGAAAGGGGAATCCAGCATTATCCTCTAGAGGCTTTAATATGAATCAGAACTTAGCTCCTTTTTATGATGAAGATAATGACGGAATTTATAACTCATTAAATGGGGACTACCCAATCATAAAAGATTGTAGCCAGTCTTATGCTGATCAGATGACTTTTTGGGTGTTTAATGACAAAGGTAATGCCCACACTGAAACACTATCACAACC
>JBIKJU010000276.1:0-2993 GCA_044360745.1 Chitinophagales bacterium | reverse complement strand
ATCATCTCCATGATAGGAAGCTGATTTAGGAATCATCAAAGGTGCTAAATGTTGGATTTGAAAAGCAATAGACCAGAAAAACAAAACTAAAAAGCCCAGCATAAAATAGCCGTTCCACTTACTATCAGAAACATAACTATATTCTTTACTATCTAATAACTTAGAAGTTTCTTGTGCTTTTCCTATAAGCACAAGGATTACATACATTAAAACTAAAACCGCAAAAACTAAAAAGGTTGTCATATGATTTATTCTTTTATTCTTATTAAATCGTTATAAATTAAGCATACTCTACATGATGTCTCAATGACTCTTTCAAGTATGGATCACTTTCATTGATCAAAGGTTCTTTAGAAAGTCTAGTGAAAAACATCAATAAAAATGCACCCAAAAATCCAGTTAAAATCATCAACTCTACCAAGCCTAAGCTAGCATATGTTTTCACTTCCTCTTGTCCATGAGCATCATGGCTATCATGACCCTCAGCAGTTTCAGCTTTTGTATCAGTGTGCGCTTTCTCTCCATGAGATGAAGCTTCTGCAAACAAAGTATAATCAGCAGTCTTTACAGAAGTGTGGTGAGCAGCTTCTCCATGGTGCTTTTCTGGGAAAGATGGATCTGGCATAACCATATTAAAGAAATCTAAGTAGTGACCAAAAATAATTATAACAGATGCGGTGCCGATTATTTTATAATTTCTTTTGTTTCCTCTTTTTAAAATAACAAGTAAAGGGAACAAAAAGTTTAGTGCAAGTGCTAAAAAAATTGTAAATTTAAATAAAGGAACATCAAATCGTTTTACCCAATAGATAGTATCTTCAGGGATATTTCCATACCACTGCAACATGAATTGTGAAAACCACAAGTAAGTCCAGAAAATAGAAAAGCCAAATAAAAATTTACCAATATCGTGTATGTGATTTTCGTTAACTTGAGCTAAATATCCTTTAGATTTTAAGAATAAAATAAGCAAAATTGTAAATGCGAAACCTGCACAACCATAGCTAGCAAAGTTATACCAACCAAATAATGTTGAATACCAGTGCGGATCAGTACTCATGATCATATCCCAGCTTACAAAAGATTCTGTAACTGCAAAAATAACTATCCAAAGAGCAGCCCAAAGTTTTGATTTTTTGTATTCTGTTTTATCATTAAGATTCGAAGAAGAAAATGCTTTAATAACTCTATCTCCTACAAAAATCCATAAACCAAAATATACAACAAGTCTTATCGTCCAAAAGGTAGGATTTAAGAAAGTTTGCTTTGTATTAGCTAGTGAATGACCATGGTCTCCAAACCAATGTGCATATAAATTATGTTGATGAGTGTATGCCCCAATGATAATCAATAAAGCAAAAACTGCACCTATTTTAATGAAACCTGAAAGCGATAAGAAAACTCTCTTTACTACACTTATCCATCCTGAATAACCAAGTTGATTTGCTGCAATAAAAAAAATACCAAAAATACCTATACCCGTGAAATAATAAGAATTTACAAGTATATTTGTCCAAAATCTACTATGATGATTTTCAGGATATAGCAAAAAAGCTCCTGCTAGTCCTAAAACCCCTACTATTATCATAATGTAAAGGTTCTTTTTTAATTTATCCGTTAACTCAAATCTTTCTGTCATTGTGTTTATATTGAGGGTTAATCTATAAGTTTATTTAATTATTTAGATAATGTTTCAGCTGATGCTGTAACAGAAGATGCAGAAGACACTCCAGCTAAACTTTTGATATAATGAATTACTTGCCATCTCTCATTCACGTTGAGCGAATATCCATATCCACCCATCATACCTTTACCATAACTTACAGAGTAAAATATCTGTCCATCATTAATTTCTGCAAGTCTCTTAGAATAAGCTGGGGGAACTGCTGTATAGGGACCATCTGAACCATCTGCTAAAACAACCAAGTTGCCATCACCAGCACCTTTCTCACCATGACAATTTATACAATGAGTGGTATAAAGAATCTTTCCTGCATCTAAGTTTTCTTTTGAAGCCTCTAAAGGATTTTTAATAGAAGCACCCGCTTTGTCAGATTCTGCTTGCCAGTTTGCAACTAAGGCTGTAAAATGATTTTTAGCAGTATAAGACATTAAAAATGCTGAATTGCTTCTTATTTTTTCGTCTGAAGGTATCCACCCCCTCGGAATAGTTCCTTTTACTGGTTTTCGAGCAGATATACTGTCACCATCTTCGTTAGGAATAACACTTGGTGCGTAATGCTCCAAAGCATTAGAATAGGTCATATCAGGCATATAGATTTTACCTGGTTTCTTTGGGTTATTACTGCCACAAGATGCTGTTAGCAAAAGTGCTAATACGGCAAACAAAGACAAATTAAAGTAGGTTCTCATTGTTTTATATTTTTCTATTACTGATTCGCTTATTCAATTATTAAATTTAGAGAGATTCGTTGTCGTCAAAAACTCTATTCTTTACTTCCAAAGCTCCATTTGAACTCAAAGCTTGTTTGATTTTTTCTACTTCCGCATCAGTTTTTCCTTCTATATCAAAAACTAAAGCAAATCGATCATCTGTAGTACGCTTATCATAAATGCGAGGAACATAACCAGGGAATAGCTTGTTTCTAACGCAATAAACCAAAACCATACCCACAGAAGCAAACAATACTGTTAACTCAAAAGTGATTGGAATAAATGATGGCAACGGCCAGTTTGGCTTACCTCCAAAGTTGATAGGATAGTTTGTAGTCATTACCCAGCTCATCACAGACAAAGCTAAAGTAGTACCTGTTGCACCAAATAAAAATCCAGCTGTATGTAAGCGAGTTTCTCTATATCCCAATGCATTCTCCAATCCATGAACAGGAAATGGAGTGAGTGTCTCATGTATTTCTAAACCATCATGTCTGATGTGCTCTATCGCATGCAAAAACTCTTCTTCATGATCCCAAAGACCTAAAAGAAAATTATTACTCTGATTTGCCATAATGCTTATTTAAAGTTTTTTTTAC